>DOJM01000112.1:0-195 GCA_003529225.1 Paenibacillus sp. | reverse complement strand
GGTTAGTGATAATGGAAGCGGTATCCCAGATGAGAAATTGCCGTATATTTTTCAACAGGGTTATTCGACAAAAGGAAATGATCGAGGCATCGGCTTGTATCTGGTTGAGCGGAGCCTTAAAGCTATGGGAGGTGCGATTGTTTGTGAAACGGGAAAGGGAGAAGGGACCCGATTTACGGTTAGTTTACCCTATCG
>DOJM01000196.1:343-4160 GCA_003529225.1 Paenibacillus sp. | reverse complement strand
GATTCCCTGTAGATCCTGAAGTATACATAACATACGCTAAATTTTCTCCTGTTACACCACTTATACATGGGGTTGTTTCTTCTTTTTCAATTGCAGTGTAATCTTTATTCATACAAATCGTTTCTATATTTTCAGATACAAACAAATTTTTAGAATTCTCTTCCGTCACTAGTACTTCGATTCCAGCATCCTCTAATATATATCGAAGTCGACTCTCTGGATAAGTAGGGTCAAGTGGAACATACGCTGCTCCTGATTTTAGAATACCTAATAACGCTATCATCATTTGTAATGAACGTTCCATATATACCCCAACTAGAGACTCTGGGCCTACACCATGCTTTTGTAAATAATGAGCTAGCTGATTTGCACGCTTCTCCAACCCTTTATAGGTAATTTGTTCATTTTCGTAACTAGCCGCGATTGCTTCCGGTGTTTTTTTAACTTGCTCCTCAAACATCGTATGAATCATGCCTTCAGCCGAATAATTAACTTGAGTATGATTCCATTCCTCTAGTAACTGTATCTGTTCTTCTTCTGTTAAATGGGTAATTTCAAATAGTTTTGAGTCTAGGCTCTTCGTCATCTGAATTAATATTTGCAATAAGTGATTCTGAATCAGATTTATTGTTTCTTCATTAAAATAGCTTCGATCATACATCAACTTTAAAGTAATTTTCTTACCGGGCATTACAATGAGTGTTAAAGGATAATTTGTTTGTTCCGTGCTTTTAACATCTAGTAATCTTAAATCATCATTTCTCTCACCTTGAATTGGATAATTTTCAAACACATACAAGGTATGAAATAAGGAGCTATTTCGCGGAACCTCACTCCAGCCTTGAATATCTATCAACGAATTATACTCATACTGTCTTCGTTCCATTTCTTTCATTTGTATTTTACGAAGCCAATCTACTACTGATGTATTATCCGCTAATCGAATTCTGGTAGGTAATGTGTTAATAAATAGCCCCACCATATTCTCTGCTCCCATTAAATCAGTAGGACGTCCAGCGCTAGTTACGCCAAATACGACGTCACTGTCACCGCTATACCTACTCATCAAATAAGCCCATGCACCTTGTACTAACGTATTCAACGTTAATCGACTATTTCGTACCCACTCTTGTAAATTCTCAGTAAGTTCCTCAGATACTTGATAAGCACACTCCCCATAACCCTTCTCTTGTCCTCGATCCTTTCTTTCCATTGCTAATGGAGTAGGTGCATAGAATCCTTTTAATTCTTCTTTCCAAAATTCCTCTGCTTGACTTTGATCTTGTTTATTTATCCATTGAATATATTTTTTATAAGGAAGAGATTTAGGAAGATTCAAAAATTCTCCCTTTATCATCTTGAGATAAACTTCCATCACTTCACTAAAGACCAATGACACACTCCATCCATCTAGCAAAATATGATGATGTGTCCAGATAATTCTCGTTTCCTCTTTTGCTTCTTTAATCGCAGTGACTCTCATCAATGGTGCTTCATCCAATAAAAATCCTTTCCTACGATCTGCAGTCAAAAACTGTTGTAATTTCTTCTCCTTCTCCTCATGCGAATAGGTACTCCAATCCTCTTGATGAATAGTAAAAGGAAGACGTTCGTAAACTGCTTGTAGAGGTTTTTCTACTTCTTCCCAAACAAATACTGAGCGCAGAACCTCATGTCGTTGAATAACATATTCCCAAGCTTTTTCAAAAGTAGCAACATCCAATTGCCCCCCGAGCAAGAAACCTACTTGTACAATATAGGAAAAAGAATGTTCATCATCTTGATCGTATAAAGTATGAAACAGTATTCCTTTTTGCAAAGGTGATAAACCATATATATCAATAACGTCTCCCATTTTTACACCCTCTTTTTTGTTAATTTAAGTAATACTTTGCTTAAGCTTTCTTCCGTAAGATCCTCTGCATCAGCAAAATCTGATACCGTAAAAGCAGACTCTGTTGTTGGTTTATTTATAAGTTGACGGAGATGCCTTAACATACCATCTGCTATCACTTGAATTTTTAATTTAGAAAACTGTTCCCTACTATACATCCAAATAAAATGTAACTTTTCATCTTTCACCATTCCGATAACATCAATTAGATGAGACGGTTTGGAATCTGGAGCATGATCTAAAAATGTAAATCCTGTCTCTTGCATAAACAAAGAGTCCCTTGAAAACACCTGATCAAATTGGCCCAAATAGTTAAAGCTTATTGAAGGCTTTTGCTGATAAAACGGAAGTAATCCTTTATTCAAGTAACGTAAAATACCATAGTCAACTCCGCGATTTGGAATTCGACGTAATTGTTCTTTGACAGCCTTTAACCCTTCAATAGGTGTCTGAGTTCCTTGAAAATTGAGATGAACGGGATAAATACTCGTGAACCAGCCCACTGTCCTTGATAAATCAATACCTTCAATCATCTCTTCTCTTCCGTGTCCTTCTAGATGAATAGAAACGGTTTGCTGATTTATACAATCAACGATAGCTTGTCCTAATGCCGTTAATAGTACCTCATCAATCCTTGTCTTATGAGTGACTAGAAATTCGTATAACAATGTTTGTGTTTCTTCTATTCCTAGAGTCCTCGTCACTTGATCAATCGATTCTTCTGTTGTTTCTTGTATTGGATAGTCCATTGGAATTTTCATCGTTTCTTTTTCTACTTGTTCATTCCAATAATTTTGTACTTCTTTTGAAATACCCGAATCACTGTATGTCTGGAGTCGTTCAGACCACTCTTTAAAAGATGTACTTTTCGCAGGTAAGCGAACTTCTTGACCTTGTTTCATCTGGTTATATACCACCTGTAAATCTTCCAATAGAATCCTCCATGACACTCCATCTACTACTAAATGATGAATCACCCAGAATATTCGATCATTTCCAGTCAAGTTATCTTCAAAGTACACTACTCTCATTAACGGACCAGTAACTAAATTGAAACTAGCTTGATTAATGTTCATCTCTTCTTGTATTATTTTATTCCACTCTTTTTCATTAACTTGATTACGTTTTACAACATGGAGTACTGACAGCTCATCAGTCCCTTCATTTCTCTGCCTCCACGTTCCGTTTGGTAACTGTTCGTACCGGAAACGTAAAGCATCATGATGTTTCAGTAAATTTAATATCGCTCCCTCTAGTAATTTCACATTCAATCTTTCTTTTACTCTTAAAAGCATTGATTGATTCCAATGCTCTGTATGTGGATGTTCTTGCTCGAAGAACCAGCACTGAATTGGAGTAAGAGGCACATTACCTATCACAATTCCCTGCTCCGCTTGTACTCCCTGCGTTTCTATAGCCACTTGTGCCAGCTCAGCGATAGTTGGGCATTCAAACATTTGCTTTGGAGTAAGTTTTAACCCCTCTTGACTTGCTTGAGATATGATTTGAATACTGAGAATCGAGTCGCCACCAATTTCAAAGAAATTATCATAGATTCCCACCTTTTTAACACCTAATACTCGCTTCCAAATGGTAGTCAGTATCTGTTCGTTACTATTCCGAGGGCCAACACATTCACTATTAATCTGCTTTTCCTCTGGCATAGGTAAGGCCTCACGATCAACTTTACCGTTAGCTGTAAGTGGAATAGCTTCCATCGCCACAAATCCCGAAGGAACCATATAACTTGGTAGTTTCGCTTTAAGATACTCTCTCCACGCATCTACATTTCCATCTCCTACAACATATGCTACTAATCTTTTATCGCCCGGCTGATCTTCTCTTACAATTACAACTGCCTCTGTTACAGATGCATATGTATGTAAAGTAGACTCAATTTCCCCAATCTCAATTCTGAAACCA
>DOJM01000196.1:0-209 GCA_003529225.1 Paenibacillus sp. | reverse complement strand
TTGATAAGCGTCTAGTATATACACTTCTAAATCGGGAATCCGCTTTCCAATATTACTTCTTGAAGCATGCTGCACATCATCTAGAGTAATTGGATAATATGTAACATGAACTGTAGTTTCTGTAATTCCATACATATTAATTAACTGTGGTTTTTTCTCCCCATACCTTTGAAACCACGGTAACAAGCCAATAGGTTCTAACGCTTCTC
>DOJM01000461.1:262-3531 GCA_003529225.1 Paenibacillus sp. | reverse complement strand
CCCATACTTAACAGAAGTCACCACTGCTAACGCCTCAATAAGCTCCCTTACATTGTTTCCCGTATAGCTTTTTGGAGGAAAGAGCATTAGCAACAGCGCCAAGGTAAAGAACAAGCTCGCGGTTGGACTATCTGGAACAAACGGGAGCAACCAAAGCGGAAAGTTAGCCGCCGTGAACTCCAATTGATTGCCGTACCATATGTAGCCATAAAGGGTACCGAGAAGATTCACAATAAATAACAACCAAATGATTCCTCGGTGCTTAAACAGTTTATTAAGAACTGACATACAGATCATTAACCTCCCAAGTAGTGGCAACTTTACATTTAGACATACAAAAACCTGACCGCANNCAGTTTCGATCAGGTTTTGCGTTATTATTATTTTACTGTTCGCTTTTTTGTTTGGCAAGCCAGTCTGCCAAGGCATCAATGTCTTGATCCGAAAGCCCCGCTCCCAGAGCAGTATCATACATCTTCGGCATTTGCCCTTGACCCTCTTTTATAATAGTAAGGATTGCTTCTTTATCATGGGTGTCCCCAACGCCGCGAAGTGAAGGCCCACCTGCCCCTTTCAAATCCGCCGCATGACAAGAGATGCAAGTAGCTTGCTTAAAGAGCCCCATAGCTGGATCCTCCTTATCTACAATCGCTACTTCCTTTGCCTTAACTGCACTCGAGGTTGGAAGCCCCTTCGCCCTATTCTCCGCCGCCTTCTCTTCCCGCTGAACATCTTCAGGAATTTGGCCAGTCTCAGCCATTTCATGTTTGTATTCCGTCCAAGCCGTATTCGTTAAGTACACNNTTGTCACTCCTAATGTACCCAGAACGATATAATCACCAGAAGCATAAGGAAGCTTCAAATACTGATAAAGAAACAAGAAATACCAGTCAGGAATTGGAATAACTGTAGCACTCGCATTCGCTGGAAACCCTAGCGGCGCAGGCTCTGAAATAGTAAGCACTAATATTCCTACAAGTACAACGACGCCAACCATCCATTCTTTCAGTAGAAAGTTAGGGATAAAGGCTTCCGATTTACCAGGATAGGCTGTATAGTCTGGAGGTATGATAAATCCATTGCCTTTACGAACTCTGGTATCACCGACATATACAACCTTTTCCTTAGAATTGTTTCCATGTGCCATCCGTATTCCTCCTCTCTCAGATTAACTTACAACGGTCCAGAAATCCCTTGTCTGCGGATCATAATAAAGTGTCCTACGAGCAGACTAAGAAGCACCGCTGGGAGGAAGAATACATGTAGTGCGAAGAACCGAGTCAACGTTTCTGCACCAACAATCGTACCACCTTGCATAAGCTCTTTCAGTACAGGCCCCATCACCGGAACAGAGTTGGCAATTTCGAGTGTTACCTTTGTTGCAAAGTAAGCTTTATTGTCCCAAGGCAATAAGTACCCCGTTAAACCGAGCCCCAACATTACGAAGAAGATGAGCATTCCAACTACCCAGTTCATCTCACGCGGAGCTTTGTAAGAGCCTGTAAAGAAGACACGCATCGTATGAAGGAACATCATAACAATGACAAGACTGGCACCCCAGTGATGCATTCCGCGAACAATTTGTCCAAAGGCAACACTAGATTGTAAATATTCAACACTTGCATAAGCATTGATAATATCCGGAACATAATACATCGTTAAGAACATACCCGATAGAATCTGAATCACTGTAATAAAAAAGGTCAGTCCGCCAAAACAATACACAAACGCAGAGAAGTGATGGGCCGGGTTAACATGCTCAGGAACCTCGTGATCAGCCACGTCTCTCCAAATTGGCGTAACATCCAAACGTTCGTCAATCCAGTTATAGATATTTTTAAACATTAGAACCTACGCCTCCTCACTAGCTACTGTATTAGGCACAATATCACCCAAAAGAACCCACCCGTTATCAAATTTCGTTTTATACTGATCAAGCGGTTTTGGAGCTACTTCGAGATTTTTGCCGAGTTTGGTATAACGTGCACCGTGGCAAGGGCAGTGATACTCGTCCGGATGAGCCTTATCATTGTTCCATCCGACCGTGCATCCTAAATGTTTACAAATGGGTGAAAGCGCATAAATATCTCCCTTTGCGTCTTTACGGATCCACGCAGTCAGCGTCGCTGTGCTGTCGTACCATCCGTCTTTCTGTTTCAATTCAAACGTAAACTCTTGGGGCTCTTCGGTGATTTTACTTATTTCAGCAACCTTTATAAAATCCCCTGCGCCCTCCTTATGTAATATTGGGTCCACGACAAAACGGACCATGGGGAGAATTGTACCTGCCCCCATAAAAGCAGTAGCGCCACCTAGCGTGTAGGTCAAAAATTGCCTGCGCGACATCTCTTTACGGCTGGGTGGTTGTTCAGGCCAAATATCCTGTTGNNATCTAAGCTGTCCGATCAGAGATGCCTTACTATAAATAATCCGTTTTCAAATCTTTTCAATGAAATACATCACATACCATTTCGATTCAACCTAATAATAGCTTAGGCACCAAAACCCGTCAAGAATATTGTCTAATTTGTGACAGGCCAAAAAGTGATTTCTCATTACAATTGTTGATTTTCTGTCACATTTAAAAGAGACTCACCGTCGCCACATCTCTTGAATTTTCATACCAATATTACTATTAATCTTACCTTCCAGAGAGCCCTCAATGATAGGCAGAGATAGTACTAAATCGCTTTCAATAATTTCTTGTTCCAGAAGTGCTATATCTGCTGTCAACACCACGGCATACTGGAAACCACTGGATTTGACTTTTCGGCAAACCTCATTAATTAAACCGACATATCCTTCCCCTCCATACTGAATCGCTGGGTAAGTTACAATACGTCCCTTAAACGGTATTTCCACCAAATCCATGAAATCACGTAACCTTTCTAATGCTTGAACCGCCTCGGGAGGAGTCTCGGACCCACTTAATCCTGTAAAAGGTATGAGACATGTATCATAGAACTTTTGATTTTCTTTCCATTGCTCAACTTTAAAATCACTGAATTTCATTTATGTCCATCTCCCTATATACGATCCTTCGTCGCTTACACTTTTCACAAATTTGCCCGAAGTTATAAATCCCATTATATTGAAAGAGGGGGATAAACGTCTAGATTTAGATTTCCACTCGTCTTCCTTCACCTCTAATTGATACAGAAAGTGAGTTGAACAGGTTGGATACTCAAGTCATTACGAAATTCAAAATTTCTAAGCCAGTGAATGAGGTTTTTGAAGCAATCATTGATCCGGAGAAACGGTGGTTACAA
>DOJM01000461.1:0-141 GCA_003529225.1 Paenibacillus sp. | reverse complement strand
ACGGGATTCACCGCTTCCTTCTTCAGTTAGATCCTTACGGATTTTTTTTCTGCTTTCATCACTCATCTCGAACGCCTGGATATACAAATACCTATTTCATGTTCAGCCCTTCCACCCGTATTGCACCACGGGACGTACTAT
>DOJM01000460.1:548-3562 GCA_003529225.1 Paenibacillus sp. | reverse complement strand
GGGCAGTTTCCGTGCAAAATGAGCCGGCTGCCGTTCAGGTCTGGGATTCATGTATTTATAGTGCGGAAGAGGAACGGGATTTTGTTAAAAATCATCTTGGACCGGTGATGCATCAGACCGGCCATTCAGATGTAAACATTGTAATCTGGGATCATAACCGCGATATTATGGTCGAGCGTGCTTCGGCAGTATTATCTGATCCTGAAGCTGCAAAGTATGTGTGGGGTACAGGTATTCACTGGTACGGAGGCGAGGAGTTCGACAAAGTAGAAAAGGTACATGATTTATTTCCTGACAAGCATCTATTGTTCACAGAGGGCTGCCAAGAGGGCGGCGTTAAGCTGGGAGAATGGTATACTGGCGAACGTTATNNAAAGGATTGGAACCTGGTACTGGATGAGACTGGAGGTCCTAACCATGTAGGCAATCTCTGCGATGCGCCGATTATTGCAGATACGACAACGGATGAAGTGCACTATAACAGCTCCTATTATTACATTGGGCATTTCAGTAAATTCATTGCGCCAGGTGCGGTACGGATCGGATTTACGTCTGATGCGGAAGGGATTCTGACCACAGCATTCCGTAATCCTGACGGTAGCATTGCTGTTGTATTGATGAATGAAAGTGAAGAAGTGCATAGTGTAACGCTAGGTCTAGGCGATGAGATTGCTAGCTGTGAGCTATCGCCTCATTCCATCGTAACGCATTTGATTTCATAAATAATCTACAACTTAGGAGGACATCTATATGAGCAACTATTATTTCGAATCAGGTACATTTGTAATGGAGCAATTTGATGAAGGCAAGCCTTTTTCCAGTTTTCTACCGGGTCTTGCCGGACTGAAGGGAATTCCGATGTGGACTTTTTATGTGAACCGGGGTCAGGCCATTTGCAGCTTCGGGGTACGCGATAAGAACTCGCCGATCATGGAGTTCTCCCCCGCAAATATCTCTTATAAAAACGTAGGGATGACCGGGTTCAGAACCTTTATCAAAATGAAAGGCGAGCAAGAGATTTANNGAATCATGACTATTTTGCCTAATGGACTTACCATTGAAGAAAGCCATGTCGGGCATGGTTTGAAGACGACCGTACACTATTTCAATCTGCCTAATGACGATTATGCAGCGTTGGTACGTCGGGTAGAGATTGAGAACATCGGCGGTAAAGAGATCGAGCTGGAGCTGATGGATGGCCTGCCTGAAATCTTGCCTTACGGCGTAGAGAACAGTGGATACAAGGAAATAGGGAACCTGCTGCGCAGCTGGATGGACGTATACAACCTAGAGAATGGCATTCCGTTCTATAAGCTGCGTTCCAGCACTAATGATAGTGCGCAGGTTAGCGAAATTACGAATGGACATTTCTACCTGTCGTTCACTGGTGAAGGAGAAAAAGTCTCGCCAATCGTCGATTTCGAGCTAGTCTTTGGTGGCAATACCTCTCTTACTTACCCAGACCGCTTTGCAGGATTAAACCTGTCCGAACTGGGCGAGCTTCCACAATATCCGGTCAACAAGGTTCCGTGCGGTTTTAGTGGGGTGGCAAGACGTTTGGCGCCAGGTAGCAGTCTGATCCTGAACACTCTGGTTGGACATGTAAATGACATCGACAAAATCAATAAGAAGGCGGAGCAGTTATGCCGCGATGAATACATCTTATCCAAATCCCAAGAAGCCGCAGGTCTGACGGAGGAATTAACAGAAGACATTGCCACTCACACTGAATCGGCTGTGTTTGATGCGTATTGCCGTCAATCCTATCTCGATAACTTCCTGCGCGGAGGCTATCCTTTTGTCTTCGACAATGGTGGTGATGGCTTTGTAGTTCACTTATACTCGCGTAAGCATGGTGATTTGGAGCGTGATTACAACTTCTTCTCACTCGCTCCAGAATATTATTCACAGGGCAACGGAAACTTCCGTGATATGAATCAGAATCGGCGGAACGATGTGTTTTTTAATCCGAAGGTGGGTAGCTTCAACATCAAAATGTTCTATAGCTTGATTCAGGCGGACGGTTACAACCCACTGAGCGTACAAGGAACAACCTTTGAAGTGAAACCGGATAGCAAGGCGCAAGCTGCGGAGTGGATCGGAGAAGCTNNAACTATATTGCGGATCATAACGTAACCTTGAAGGTAAGCGAGCAAGAATTCCTGTCGGGACTACTAGCCCTGTCACAGCAAAACATTGAAGCTGCTTTTGGTGAAGGCTTCTGGTCGGATCACTGGACATATAATATGGATCTGGTAGTAGGTTATTTAGATATCTTCCCTGACAAAAAGCAGGAGCTTCTATTTGGGGATAACACTTATGCGTTCTATGACAGCCCAGCGTATGTGCTCCCACGCAGTGAGAAATATGTAATCAGTGACGGAAAGGCCCGGCAATATGGTGCACTCCTTGAGGATGAGGAGAAGCTGCACAAGCTGAAATGGAAAGCTGGAGATACCCATTGGCTGCGTACTGAAGGCGGTCACGGTGCCATTTACCACACCAATCTGTTCGTGAAGATGTTGTCTCTTGCCTTGAATAAATTTGCTACGCTTGACCCTTACGGTATGGGTGTAGAAATGGAAGGCAATAAGCCGGGCTGGAACGATGCTATGAATGGACTGCCAGGATTGTTCGGCTCCGGAATGAGTGAGACTTTTGAGCTGAAACGTACCGTAGTCTTTTTGTTAGATGCTCTGAACCGCAAAGAGAACGTCCAAGGCGCTGTAGATCTGCCAGAAGAAATTGCACAGTTGCTTGAAGAGGTATATCACGCGGTAACGGCTGTTCTTTCGGGAGATTTGGGACAATTTAATTATTGGGACACTGTAGCTTCAGCGCGTGAGGCCTATAGAGCACGTATCCGTTTCGGTATTACTGGAACTGAGTCTGAAGTAACCTTAGAATACATTCGTGAGGCCCTCTCCAAGTTCTTGGTCAAAATCGACGAGGGGATTAACAAGGCAGTAGAACTTGGTAACGGACTTACCCCAACCTATTTCCGCTTTGAGGCG
>DOJM01000460.1:0-448 GCA_003529225.1 Paenibacillus sp. | reverse complement strand
GCCTACTCGTTGGTTGAAGACGCTGAAAGATCCGGTGCAAGCCAAAGAAATCTATAATTTGATTAAGCAAACAGAGCTATATGATCCGACTACGTCTATGTATCAAACTTCGGTTAGTCTAGAGGGAGAGTCTCATGAGATCGGACGAATGAGAGCCTTTACGCCAGGCTGGCTGGAGAGGGAGTCCAACTTCCTGCATATGTCCTACAAATATTTGCTTGAGCTGTTGAAAGGCGGGCTTTATGAGGAGTTCTACGGAGAACTGAAGACCTCGCTAGTACCGTTCATGGATCCGGCTGTCTATGGGCGCAGCACGCTTGAAAATTCATCCTTTATCGCTACCGGAGGCAATCCTGATCCTAATAACCATGGTAGAGGATTCGTTGCAAGATTAAGTGGATCGACCGCTGAATTCCTCAGTATGTGGAGAACGATGATGGCCGGAAGT
>DOJM01000459.1:2853-3067 GCA_003529225.1 Paenibacillus sp. | reverse complement strand
AATCATACACGCCAACTGTACTAATCTTGTCCGCTGCCCCAGACCAACTGCAACTTCTCTTCCTAAGCTGAGCAAGGTGACAGACCGCGATAACATCATCGCTGCGATTAATGCCACGAACACCCAAGGGAAAATAATCTTGATCTGAGTCCAGCTTGCCCCACCCATTCCACCAGCCAACCAGAAGGCTATATCCTGGGATAAGTTAAAAAGA
>DOJM01000459.1:0-2745 GCA_003529225.1 Paenibacillus sp. | reverse complement strand
AGGTGTAAGGCCATTAAAAGATAGCGACCCGATTCCAAATACGATAAAAGATGCTATAGCAGCACCTATAAAACAAAACAACATAAGTGAAGTGAAGGAGAGCGAAGGTGCAGAAGCAAAAACTATGGCCAGCGCTACACCTGCTCCCGCATTCAAGCCTAACAGACCTGAATCCGCAAGAGGATTCCTTGTCATCCCCTGCATGATTGCCCCTGCTACTGCGAAACAAGCACCGACCAAAGCGCCTGCTATCGCGCGTGGAAATCGCAGTTCTCTTATCACCTGATGTTTTTGTACATCTGGATTGAAATGAAATATTGCTTTCCATACCGTAGTTAGCCTGATATCTGCAGCACCCACTGAGACCGAAAGTGCCAGTCCAAAGGCAATGGCAGCGAGTCCAATCACTAGAATACCCATTGCAGCTGCCGGTCGGGTATGTAGAGTTTTTTGTGTATCATTTTTATTACGATGTGCGCAATCTGAGGGTGAAACCATGAGTTGTCTCCTTAATCGATAGTTACAATGGTCTATATGATAACAACAATCATTCTCATTATCGCAAAAAAAATTAGGTTGTACAATTGTAGGAGTTATTTTTCAGTAATACAGGAATGGTTTATAAAAAAATGGTGCAGATCTAAGTATCCTAAGATACTTGATCTACACGCCCTTCCCCACCTAAATGATCAGTCACATTCATGGTGAATTACGACTTTTTATTTCACAAAACTTTTTAACACATCCTCAATCATTTTGCCACCAGCGTTCGCACCACTGTATAGCCAACTGCTTGTTGAGCTCATTTCATGCACATTACCATCTTTTACAGCCGGGATGCCTTTCCAAATTGCACTGTCCAGAATCTCCGAACCCTCAGTCTTATCACTATTTACAAGGATAATATGATCTGCTGTCAGCTCAGAAAGCTTCTCTAGCGAAATTGGATTCCAAGTAGCTCTTGTACCAACAGGAATTTCTGTTACTAGGTTAGGAAGCTTTACACCAAGGTCTGTATATAATACAGCACCACTGCTGCGAGTTTCGTCTACAATATAGAAGTTCTTTTGTACCAACCATAAGATCGCCACGGACTCTTCTCCAATAGCTCCTTTAAGCTTTTCTTTCGCTGCAGCCGCCTTGACTTCATAATCTTTAATGGCTTTCTCTGCTTCAGGGGTCTTGTTCAGAATTTCACCAATCTTGAGTAGCGATTTACGCCAATCTTGATTTAGCTTATCCCCAATCACATAAGTCGGTGCAATCTTATTCAGTTGGTCATAGATACCGTTCTGTACAGATGACTCCGATGGGACGAGAATAAGATCCGGAGCGAAGCTGGTTACTGCCTCGAGCGGAAGATCGTAGCTGATCGTAGGAACATCCTTCAATTCAGTGGACAGATAATCTTGAATACCATTAGTCACTGACCATTGCGCTACTGGAGTCACACCTAGAGTTACCAAAGCATCCTCCAGATAAGAACCCAGTACACGCCCAGGATTAGCTGGAATCGTTACTTCATGTCCCATTACATCCGTTAACGTCTTAGGCGCTGCAGGAGCTTCTGTAGCTTCAGCAGTAGGTGCCGTCGTTGGCTCTGTTCCTGCGTTTGAAGCGTTACCGGGATTATTATTACCGCAAGCGGATAAGAATAGCACCATCACCATTAATCCGACCATCGTTAATTTCATGCTTCCAAATCTTTTTCTGTTAAACAAAAACATTAAATACCCTCCTAGTGTGTACATCCTATGTTATTCAAAGGTGTTGACTACCTCAGTCACTTTTAAATGATATTGATTCTCATTCTCTATGTCAACATATAAATTTTAAATTTTGTGGATTTGCAATAATTTCCTTCTTAATAACACAAAAAAGGCTATATTCCGAACGTTCCGGATATAGCCTCTCCTTAATGATCCATTATTTATTCAAATGATATGGGACAGTCGCAACTACAACATCTTTTGAATTCATTAGATACGAACGGATTAACAAGCTAGTCTGATTATGAAGTACGGCTTGCCACCAATGCTTAGTTATAAACTGTGGAATCAGGATCGTGATATGATCCGTCGCTGCGGTCTTCCATTCTACAGTATCAATAAATTTCACTAACGGACGAATAATACTGCGATATCTGGAACGAAGTACAATCAGGCGTACACCTGGATTCCATTCCTCCCACCGTTGCTCCATTTTTTGAATGTCCTCTTCATCAAAGCCAACATACACGGCTACAACATTATCCGTTAAAGACTTGGCATAGCTGATGGAATGCAGTACGGCACGTGTTACACCGGCAACAGGAACAACAACCGTGCTGCCTTTAATCAAAGGTTTATCTGTACTCGGGCATATACGAAGCTGATCTGCAGTGTTCAAATAATGCTTGTGAATCCGGTGGAAAACGAACATTACAGCAGGTAAAAAAATGAAAGCCATCCATACGCTTGAGAACTTAGTAATGATAAAAATAAGTGTAATCGTCAATGTAGTCAGCATACCGATGGTATTTACAACAAATCTTTTTTTCCATCCCGCTGGTTTTGTTTTAAACCAATGAACCATCATTCCTAGCTGTGACAATGTGAAAGGAATGAAGACACCAACCGCATAAAGTGGAATTAAGCTTTCTGTATTTCCGTGGAATGCAGTTACAAGCACCGCAGACAGAACGCCTAGAAAAATAATACCATTGGAGAAGCCCAGACGGTCACCACGAACCATAAAAGCATGTGG
>DOJM01000588.1:16644-25435 GCA_003529225.1 Paenibacillus sp. | reverse complement strand
AAGACCGGATCCTCGTCCATCAAAATAAGACCGTAGTGTTTAAATAAAAGGTTATTTTCGGTGAAAGCCTATGGTATGAACCTGAGTACTTTTACCGGAACTCTATAATCTAATAGTTTTCTAAATCTCTACAGGTAAAAAAAGCATTTTACCAGCAGCTTGGCTATTTAACGCCAAGTTGCTTTTTGTCGTTTTTCAAAACTGTGTTTTTGAGGAGGTGGAAGGCTTGGCTTTACAGCGTAGGCAACTGTTGAAACGCAATTATTTCTTCGCAAGTCTCGTATTGATTACTGGAGTCGGAGGACTGCTAGGCTATGATCTCTACTTCAAGCCCTACGTATTATCCCGAACTGTGGTCAAAATCAAGGTGGAAGGCGGGGAGCTTCTTCCCAAAAATTATGAGCTGAAAGCAAGTGATTTATATCTGGATTCTGTTCAGACCAAGGATATACCTTCCGGTGTAATTACAGAAATCGCACAGGTGGAGCACAAAATTACGAATGTAAATCTGACCAACGGAAGTATTTTGACCGCATCCTTAGTGGATGTTAGTGATTTAGAACCCCTAAAGGATGAAGGGATCTTTCCTATACCGAAGGAGGCCATCTACGCCATCAATGGTTCACTGCGCAGCCGGGATAAGGTAGATATTTATCTTGTTGATGGAGACCGGGAGAGGCGGAGTGAATCGCTTAGTCCAAATAACAAGAAAAAAGAGGAAGAACTGATCGTGCAGAGCCCAATTAGCGAACCTGCAAAGGAGGTGTTTATATCTGGAGTCACCGTGAATTATGTGCGAACCGAAGACAATAATGATGTGCTGGATTCAGAAAAGGGAAACAACAATAATCGGTTTACTTCGACTGGCAAGGTGGCGACACCAGAATTGAAGTTGAAGAAAAGTGATGGCGAGCGGCTCGGACAATTTTTGGAGCAGGGAAAGAAGCTGTGGATCGTACGGGTCGAGTAGGAGGGAAGAGTCTTGAAAATATTTAGTCTAGGCATAGATCAGTTAACCATTAATGATATCAAAAATGCAGGATTCATTGTAATTACACAAAGTGTACTTCCTGATCCATCTCATGCAGGAGGGCATATGCTCATGGTTACCAGTGACCAGATTCAAGCTCAGTCACTTAGCGAACTGCGCCGGAATTATCCAAGCTCAACGATCCTATATGTATATTTGCAAAAGGGAATCAGTGGTTACCAAGCTGTACATATGCTGTGTGAAAGCTTAGGAATCTATTTTATCCCTCCTCGTTCTACCTCGTCAGTGGTGATAGAGAAGATTCGCTTTATTCTAGACGAGGATGGGGAGGAACGAAGTAATCTGGTTGGTTTTTTTGGATCTGGTCCGGGGATCGGTTGTACTAGTGTAGCCAAACTGTTCGCAAGACGAATTGCCGCGGCAGGCTTTCGTGTTATTGTCCTTGGACTTGATTTATATGATCCCGGATATGACCGCAAAGCGACCATTAGTCTGGATAGGCTTCGATCAAGGCTTACAGGGAAGATGATTCATGATGAGGATTTTGAGCAATTGATTAAGCAAGATGGTTACTCGTATCTCCCAGGCAATTACGATTACTTGAGTGCACAAGATTATCAGGAGGATGAGATTGAATATTTTTTGGCTAGGGCTGGGGCAAATGCAGATGTTGTTATTGCTGACTTCGGCTCTATTCCGGAAAGTGCTGCATGGTATGTCGGAATGCACAAATCGGCACTGCGTATGATCGTCACTCATCCAAAGCATGAATACAGACTTGAACCTCTACTAGAGCTTGCTGGGCATATGGATCTACGTCCACATGATTTTCAACTAATTATTAACCGCAATAATGTGGAAGAAATATCTTCTCCTAAAAATCTAGCGCTTCGCTTTGGGACTGAAATCCTGCTGGAGCTACCGTATTACCAGCCCTTGCAGGAAAGCTTACCACTAGGCAAAAAAGAGCTGCAGCATGTGGATGATAAGGTACATTCTCTGCTCGTGTCCATGAGCCTGGCGCCAGAAGCTAAAAAGAAAGGTATATTCCTATGAATGGAAATCAACTGAACCGTCCGTTGTTCTCTCTAAAACAAAGTATCCTACGCATNNCGGAAAACACCCTTTACGGGCAAGGTTCCAGAGGCATACCGAACGGTTGCAGAAGCGCTCTATCATGAGTGGAAGGGCTTTGGTCCGGCGTATCGTTGGTTTACGGATCGTGCATAGAGTGAATCAACCGGACTACAGATGATCGGAAAGCAGATCTTTTATAACCATAAAGGTGAGTTTGTAGGTTATCCATATGAGATGCCTTCACTAGATGGGGTTGAACAGTTAAAGCGCTCCTTATTAAAAAGTGATCCCAACAAAAAGCTGAACAAGGACAACCCTTCAGTGGAGTTTAAAATGGATGACCCGCTCTGGCCAGGTCGATTTATTAGGCTTGCCATTTGGGTATCCCCGAGAGTATGGGATGGCTTCACCACAATATCGTTACGGCGGCAGGTTGTAGAGTTTCTGAGTCTAGAAGATCAGGCGGGTACGGAATGTATTCCTGCGGAAGCGGTTGAAATGATTCGGGCGTTATCATCTACCTTTCGCAATACCATTATTGCGGGCGCTGTAGGCTCGGGGAAAACAACCTTTGCAAATACAATCGTCGGCGAGCAATTGCTTGGATCTTCATCCTGTATGGGTGTAGTGATGATAGAGAAGCATCCGGAGTCGATTTTACCTTACCAGATAAAAGGGCATCGAATTATTCCGATACAGGCTGCGAACGAGGAATTGATGGAGGTAGGGGTAGAGTCACTGCGTCATGATCCAANNATGGGAATTTTATCTGTGGAGTGGGGAAAAAGGGTATGACGGCATCACTGGAACCTTCCACACCGTTGATTCGGAGGATATTCCTTATCAAGGCGCTTTTGCCGTGTCGACAAGGATTGGCGGGAGCCTTAAGGGGCATTTGATCTCTGCACTGAAATCATGCGAGCTGGTCTTTATTTTGGAAAGTGTTCCGAACGGGAAGAAGCGGTTAACGCGAATATCGGAAGTCTTTTATGACGAGGAAAAGAACTCTGTATTTGCGAATGATCTGATGCGCTGGGAACCCCAGAAGATGTGTTGGTCCTATAATGACAAGCTGACGAAGAACCTGATTCTGAAGATGACTAGGAAAAATGAGCAGGCAACACAGTTGCTCCAGAAAGAGCTGGGACGGCTTGCAACAGCACAACCAATGGATCAGCCTATCAAAGAAAGCTTGAAATCTAAGATCGTTCTTAACGAGTGAGGAGGTGAAACCGTGAATTTATTATTGTATATTCTTCGTTTTGTCCTTCATTTGTTGATTGTGTGGGGAATGTGGCTGCTCATTAAACCGCTAATCGAACGGCATTTACGACAGGTAGGTCAGAAAGTCGATTTTCGTATCAAACATAAAATGAGTATTTTTGGAAAAAGAGTTAGCTCGCTAAAAAAAAGGCTGTGGCTCTACCGTCATCTAGATAATCTTTTATATTTTGTACACCGAAAGTATGAGCCGGGAATTAGCGTTATGCGTTTTATCATGCGTACAGCAATAGTGTTTATCGCGGTTTTTCTATCAGGACTACTGACGCTAAGCGAGCTTCCTGGGCAACTGAGTTTTAACAATCCTTTTCTGGAGGGGATAACTTTTAATGAAGGGCGTTCGATTCAAGGGGCTTGGAGATTTCCGCTTTTTATGGCTGTGATTTTTGCGACGATTCCTTATTTCCGTATGAGATACATCTACGCACAGAGGAAGGTGCATGGAAGCTATGATTTACTCGATGTCGTCAAAATCTCCACCAAATTCACTCACTTGTCGGTAGATTCCGTTCTCGATCGGACAGCGGATTTTCTTACGGATAAGAATGTGCTGAAGGGTCCCTTGAAGCTGCTAGGGGCTGCATTTTCCAATTACAGTAATGAGAAGGAGCTTGTTGAGGAAGCCGGGAGATTTTCTAATGCGATTGGCACTACCTTCGCCCTAGAATTTATATCGGATCTGCTCTATGCGGAGAAGGAAGGGACCCGTTATTTAAAAAGCTCGCTGATGCTATTAAACCGTTCTATGGAGCAACAGAGGGAAACGATTTTGACTGTGAAAGCGGGAAGTAGAGATGCGATTAGCCTTGGCTTATACGGTAATCTTCTGGTGCTGGTATCAACGGTTGGAACCTTTATGTACATGCTGAAGCCTGATATCTATTTCCAATTGCAGTTTGAGACTACAGTAGGACTCTCTTTTTTGATGGTGATCGTCTCCGGTCTTTTTATTTCTTTTGTGATCAGCACTATTCTCGCCAGACCTAAACTGGACTACCATTAAGGTGATGAACAATGGACAGATTGTTACTATTAGTTACTGTAATCGGGATTGTATATGTCGCATTACTTGTCTTTGTAAGCAGTAGTAGTAAACAGGAAAGATATCTTGTCCGATTAGGACTACGGTGGAATGAGCTTGGGGAACGGGTGCAGGGGGATAGACTTCAGCAATTATTGAATGATTCTGGTTTATCGATTTCGGCCCGTAAAATTACGCTTTTCCGTTACTCAGCAGCGCTGATTTATTTAATAACTCAAGTCGTCAGTGATTTCATTCGTTCTAATTCTTTTTCTATCTATGACCCTCTAATTGCTCTACTTATTCTCATAATTAGCAGTCCGATGCGCTATCTTCCATTTGGCTGGGTGCTTGCATGGCTTCATCGAAAAACGGTTATTAAAAAAGACGGTGAGCTGATCTCTTTCATCCGTCTATACGAGAATAATCGGCTACGCAAGCGCGGATATGCGCAATTTGGCACTTTTTGCGGGAGTACGGCTGGATATTTTCAATATATACGTCAGGACTTGTACGAGTTGTCAGAACGAGCAGTAGATGAGGGTGTGGAGGGGGCGATTGAATGGTTTTGTGCAAAGTTTCCGGATAATCATAGTTTTATTAATGACATTCGGTCCATTTTGCTGGCTACTGAGGGTATGGACGACGACACAGAAGCGGCGAATTATTTGCGTGAGCAAGGTAAGATTATCTCCAAAATCTCCAGTGATCAGTATTTGAAAAAGTGGTCTTTTATCGGTGATCTATCTACGATCATTAATGTTATCCCATCGATTGCTACTTTTTTGATGATCGTCGCGATGGCGATGCAGTACATTTTACTGATCAAAGGGAATTTTAATGGGGTCGGCATGTTCCAGTGAAAAATTGTATATTCAATATTATTTAAAAAATATAAAATAAAAGGGAGATTTTAACATGAAAAAGGATGCTATTTCTACAGGTTTGTTTATCGCTATCGGATTTTTGTGCGTGGCCATCGTAATTGCCGTTTTGATTCCTGTAGTTCGAGAGGTAATTGATGCTACGGATGATAATAAACCGACGATTCCGGGTGTGACATTTATTCAACCGCTGGATTCCNNATACTTCGGTTTAATTCGATTATGAAAAAAGACTCTATCTCCATAGCAATGTTTCTGGCTATTGGCTTTGTGATCGCAGGGATGTTTATCACAGTAGCTACGCATATCATTGGCAGCAGTCAAGACGATATCATCACACATACTAAGCAAGTAGAGCAATATTAGAAGGAGGCGTTTCTATTGAAGGAGACCGTCCTCCGGGCATTATTCATGTGGCTTGTCCTGTTTATTATCCTGCAGCCTATTTTCACCTATATCGATTATCTGCTAGATTTACAGGTCAAAGCTAATACGTCCTACATCACACAAAAAGCTGCAACGGAGGGGATGGTCACAGCGTCTATGCGGAACGAAGTGATTTCAAATCTGAAGGCGATTGGGTTCTCAGAAGGTTCTATTGAAATTACAAGCAGTACGGATACCATTCAAGAACGCAAACAACGAATTGATGTGTATGTAACAGCACCACGGATAAATTTGTTTCCGTATAACTTTTCCACAGTTTCGCAGCCTACCCGATATTATGGGCATGGGTCAATTATGAGTGAATATCTTGATTGATTAAGGGATGAGCCTAATTTATGGATTACATTATTAAGCTGGCATTTGTCCTACTGATCTTTATCTACTCCTGGTTCTTTCAGATCCAGAATCAGGAGTGGGACATGCTGCGCAGCATGCTAAAAGATGCAAACAATATCGCTGTTCACGATGCCGCGCAGGAATTAGATGAAACTGAACTCACACGAGGTCGTCTAATTATCGATCCCGCGCTAGCTTACGATACTTTTCAGCATGCCTTGCAGGCGAATCTTGGGCTTGATAACGGTCTTTCTCCCCAAGTAGGCAGCCGTTTTAAGAATCAAGTAAAGATCGTGAAGTTTGATATTGTTGATGATTCCGATGGAGTGACTTTTCCACTTTTATACGAGGATAGTGAATATGGCATTACCAAATACATAGAGGGTCCATCGGTTATTGCCGTCATTGAGACGGAACATCCGCTGCTGATCTCCAGAGCTAAAACACAAGAGCCAATCAGAGTACCTGCAGTTCAGGAGTATAAGTTCAATAAGTAGTACAAATCCAATTGAGACTAGGGAGAGATTTGGAGATGAAGAAGAGAGTTGTAAAGGCGACTTTGATAGCGGCAATGTTATTTAGCGTGGTTTTGGGGCAGGGAGTGGTTGCNNAACACCTACGAAATATATGGTATGGACTAAACTCACCATTGAAAATAAGGGTAGTAAAGTCATTCAATTAAGTGCTAATGATTTGAGTGCAAAATGGTTTCTTAAAGTGGATGGTAATAATCTTCTTACACCTTCACCTAAAAACAAAATGTTAGAGGTGAACAATAAAGAAGCGTTGTGGAGTTGGGTGTTGAAACCAGGTGAAAAGCTATCTAGCTATCAGATGTATGGGTATATCAAAGACCCTACAGATATATCTATATATGTTAATCTTGGAGGGGAATTTGAAGAAAAATACATTGTTAAACGTCCAGGAGAGTAATCTATATGAAAAAAATTTGGATTGTTCTGCTTACAGTTATACTTATTTTTCTATATATTCCACAGAACATTAAAGCAGCTAATTCACAAAGTAAAACATTGTCAATACCTCCAGAAATTCTTAACGGGTCAGCAAATGCCCAAAAATCTTATTACTTAGATCTTCCAATTGGAGTTGCCAGTTTAGCNNACTTCTCTTAAATATAATGGCACTAATCAAAAAGTTGCTCTTACAATGGAGAATGGAAAAATAAAGGTTACCTTAAAGGGTGTAGAAGCAAAACAACGTATAGATAATGTACTTGGGTATAATGGCTCGTTTAAAATCCCTTTTTCAACAACTCCTGGTAATTCTATTTGGCGATATTCAGATGGTGTGAGATGGCAGATAAATGAATGGGACCCATATATTAATGGTCAGAAACATTACGATAAAAATGGACAAGGTAATGGTACACCTAGAAATGATCCCCCTGATATGACGGTGGTAACCCAATCAGCAGTATCGCGTTCGGGAATTAAATGGTACGACCAAAACGTGAATTCGGTAATAGATTCATCTCAAATCATAGAGTCAACCGTCAAATTAGTTGTACCTAAAGATTTGCTTCCATCAACATATGTTAATCATAATATTGTAAATGGGAATCAATTTATTATTTACTATAAAACTGACGCAGCTATGCAAAATTTTGTTCCTGAACAATTAAGTTCGAATTTTGATCCAAGTGGTCATGCGTTGGGTAGACGTTATAGAACAGATTTAAGCTACTACTTTACAGGGTCGGCTAATGTAACTACGTACAAATACAGTGGTAGCGTCTCCTTCGACTACACCCTCCCAACAGAACCGACCCTTACTGGTACGGTAACTCTAAATAAACCTAATCCCAATCCAACAAAATTGGGAGATAAAGACGAACCCGTACAAATTTCATTAATGGGGCAGCTGCAAGGCTACAATGATGCTTCAAACATTGACGAGTGGGTGTTCTACGCTAAAGAGAAAGACAGGAACAACACACTCAAAACGAAAAAGGAGTCTGCAAAGACATTTAACGTAAGCACTTTATTTGATTATGAGATCAAAAAGTCGAGTGTAACGGGCGAACATTTTACTCAGGAATATGCTTTAACCGTTCTCGTCCGCTTTAAAAAGCCAATCGTCACAAAGAATGGAACCATCACCTCTCTGGAACAGCCTCTACAGATTTCAGCAGGTGTTTATAAAAACAATCCTCAAGTTACTTTTCCTCCCAATCCAACCATTCCAACAGAACCTGAAGGAAAGCCACCTATTGCAAGAATATCAACAGCTAGATACATAAAAGCAGGGTCTGATATGCTCGTTAGTGGAAATGCTTCCTATGATCCGGATGGATATATCACTGACTATGCTTGGAGCACATCTGGAGCCCAGGGAGAAATCGGAAATGTCCCAAGGGGGTATGTATGGTATACCACAGAGCAAGTTGGAGAGACATTTCCTATAGCTCTCACAGTCGTTGACAATGATGGACAAATAGGTAGTACAAGTACAGAAGTTACCGTCATTGAGCCCAAACCAGCAGCAATTATAAATATAGAAGGAATACTTAAACAAAATCGTAAAACGACATTGTTCAATAGAAGCCAGAGTCCAACACGCTTTCCGTTAATACCATCGAAAACACGAGTTACCATCACTGCTGTATCTGGCGGTACGAATGCAGATATTAAATATAGTGGTACATTATCTGAACTTGAAAGCAAAGACATCTTATTTAAAAAACCTGGAAAATATAAGGCTGCGATTTATGTGGAAAATACGCTTGGGTATTCT
>DOJM01000588.1:16267-16620 GCA_003529225.1 Paenibacillus sp. | reverse complement strand
TAGTGATGAGATTACTTTTGATATTGTGCCAGATGAAGCGCCGTACAACTATTTTACTCTGCCTGGAGTGGTATATCGAAGTCCTGATTACGGTAATAAAGCGGTGGTTTCATTGGACGATATTTCCTATTCACCTGATAAAGACGTAGTGGGTCGGAGACTCTGGGAGTATCGCTATGATTCGAATAATGACGGGAGTTTTAGCGGAGAAGCATGGGTGATTTTCAGTAATGAGAACAAAGACCGCTTAAATTTAGAGCTGAGCGAGGTAGGGAAATATGAAGTCCGACTTACTGTGTTTGAAGAGTTTGGTCAACCAGCCATTGATGAGTTTGTGACAGAAGCTGATCGGA
>DOJM01000588.1:416-16254 GCA_003529225.1 Paenibacillus sp. | reverse complement strand
ATCGAGCGCCAGAAGTTGATTGGTCCTGGTAGGAGAGGTGCTTAAATGAAAAAGACAAAAGAAATACTTTCACTAGTAATTATAATCACTATCCTATTTGGAGTTTTTCCTAGTCAGGGAGTGTATCTTCAAACAGCAGAGGCTGCGACTGGTGATCCTAATTTCATTACTTATAAAGATATAAATATACCCGCTGATACTTCGATTTATGATGCTGGTTGGAATTATGGTACTATGCGTGGGACAATAAATAACCAAAAGCTAACGAATATTAAATTTAATCGTACTACTAAGCAACTTACATTTGACCTTAGTTCGGATGCAACATTGACTGTAGGAGTAAACTTGGTTCCTTCACAAAGTGCTCTAGATTTACGTGTCGTTCGAGCAGATTTCTGTGTATCGGCAATTCCAGAGGGAAGACCATTAGATTTACCACTCCACGAATATTCTTGTCCAAGCCACTGGACCAGTCCAAATACCAATTGGGATCCATTGTATAGGAGTTTTTTTGCTGGACCGTTTAACCCGAATACATTTGATCATACATTTAATCTAGCGACAGATGTTCCTTACTACAACTATACGGGGACTTTAGGGTACGGCGAACTTCCAATAGGTTTAGTAATTAACTACAGTGTTGGTGCAGGTCAACAGGATTCATTTGGTGGATTTAATCCAGATAAAGGATTTGGAGGGCCGTACATTGGTCATAATTTTCAAAGAGTATTTCCTTTGATACCTAATAGTCCACCTACCATTTCGTTAAATACACCTAATAATCAAGTCCTGCAGAACGAGCCTGGACGAAACACACTTAACATCGAGGGATATGTCCACGATCCAGATAATGATGATCTTATTGTAAGCGCGGAAATACCAAATGTATTTTATAGGAAGACGGTAGTCTCTCAAACGAAAGGATATCAGTATTTCTCTATCCCTGTAGACGCTGTAGCTGATTCGATACCGCCAGGTAATTACACGATGACTGTAAAAGTAGCGGATCCTTCAAATATGTCGGAATCCGTGAATATGACCTTTAAAGTTACAAACAGACTGAAGCGAAACGCTTTTGTTCTCGTTAATAGTCCTATAGAGAATAGCGGCACCACCTATGAAGATTATGAGTGGGATGCTAAGTACGCTGATCGAGTGAGATATGATCATGATCCGAATTATTTTGATAACTCAATGGGGATTATAGGGGATTCGGGACTATGGAGGACGAGCCTTTACACTTCATTTCCGTATACCGGACAATATGTAGTGAGTTATCAAGCTAAGGATATACCGAAACAGGATGCTCGCTTTGCTGAATATCAGATGTGGAGTAAAGATGCCGCATCTACGATGAGTTTTAAAGTCCATCGCAAGCCAATCGCGCTTTTTTCAGCCAGGCTTATCAATGGAAATGTTCAATTAATGGATTCGTCCTACGATTTAGATCATATTAAAAGTTCTGATAAAGGGATTATGCAGTGGCAATGGCAATATAAAAAGAGTGTTGATGAGATGTGGATCGACGGGCAGCCACCTGGGGGAGTTTTTGAAAAGGACAGTTACGACATCCGTTTAAGAGTNNTGTCAACGTACTGTGGGGAATGCGTCTGTTAATCTACCACCCGTTGCGTTATTTACCGTTGATCCCAATATCGTTTCCTATCGTAAATCTACGACCATTATAGACAAATCTTTCGATCCAGATAATGATCCATTAGATATATATTACTGGACTGTAATCAAAGACGGATGGAATAAAGTATGGGAACATTGGGGTGGGGCGACAACACCGCCGAATATCGCATCATTCGGTGAAGGGAACTATCAACTCAATCTACAAGTACATGATAATCGTGGTTTGTGGTCGGATTGGTACAGTCAAAATGTACAGGTAGTCAATCATCCACCGGTTGCAGCATTTACAATGCCTAACGAAATTTACCGCGATACGATTATCACGATGGATAATTTAACACCAGATCCGGATGAAGATGGAGATGTTTTATCTTATGCCTGGAATGCAAAGTTTAATGACTCTCCTTACTACTGGGCGGGAAACAACCGTTATCAATCTATGACCATTCGGGATCTTATTAATCGTAACGGTATCTCACATAAAAAGGCCATTTCTGATGGCTGGGAAATGCAGCTTCAAGCTTCTGATGGAAGGTTAAGCTCTTATGCGACCCGTACATTTATGGTTAAGAATCATGTTCCTGTTGCTAAGATTAATGGACCTTCATCCGTAAATCAGTATGATACGAAACAATTTACATCAGGGGATATCGATGAGGATATATCAGATCAAGGTTCTTTAGAATACTATTGGAAAGTAACGAACAGTACTGGTGAAGTGAAATCATATCTTACTCGCGATATTACGCTTACCTTCTCAGATCCAGGGGTATATACGCTAGAACATTGGGCAATCGATCAGATAGGAGATAAGTCGAATATCGCTGGATTGCAAGTCCAAGTGAAAGAAAACTTGGCACCTACTATGACTTTAACTAGCCCTACAGGTACAGCAACAAACCCATCTGTGATTGGTTCGGAACAAGGCGATCCATTAATTAAATGGACTTACGCAGATCCGGAAAATGATTCACAAGAGAAATACAGGTTAGAGTTCTTTACAAAGGATGGTCTATTGGTCTCCACGATAGAAAATCCGGATCCTACTGGACTGCTCAGACAATATCAAATCCCAAATAATACATTTGAACGGTTTGAATACTTTACAGTGCAAGGTCGAGCATACTCCAAATTTTCATGGTCAGATGTATCAAATGAAAAAACATTCATCATCGATAACGCACCTAAGCCGGGATTCACTCTGATCACAGATACTGGTAAAGATGCGACTAAGGTACCGATTTACCGGACGGACGTTCTGAATATTAAGAGTACCGCAACTGATCCAGACGAACCAAAAGGAGATACATTAAGCCATAAGTATTTCTTGAAACAATCAAGTGGAACAGAAGCCCTAGCAAGTACTCAAAAGGACTTCACGAAGCAGTTTAGTAGTAATGGTGTATCCACCTTTAGACAGCTTGTAACCGATTCTCTGGGGCTGTANNAATTTCACATAGTGTAACAGTCGTGAATAGAATTCCAACAGTTAATATTACGTATCCAACCAGTACGGACTCGTCAAAACCAACGATCGCAAGTACACTCACACCGATCATTAAATGGGATTATCAAGATGAGGACGGAGACCTGCAGCAACGTTATAAGGTGCGAATTATTAACTTGGCCACCGGTGCAATCAAGGTACAATCTGGTGAGCGAGTATCAAGCGCTAAGCAATGGCAGATTCCAGCCGGTTCTCTGATTGAAAACGAGAAGTATGCTGTAGAGGTTGAAGTTTTTGATGGGTTCAGCTGGAGTAATGTTTCTGCGCGTAAATACTTCATGGTGAATCTATTAAGTATAAAAGGTGGAGTGAAGCATACCGAAGAGTGGAATAATAACCGCAAAGGTTATAACTTGAAAAAGAGCGGAAATGAGGAGAGTCCAAGAGGATACAACGTATTCTGGGCAGGAGAACGTTTTGTACTGCAGGGGATAGCAACAGGTCTACCTGATACTGTGGAAGTAACCATGAACGGAGGGTTCACTACGCAGCTCAGCCCAACTAACGACGATAAAACCTTCTGGACAGGTGAAATGTACGACAGCTCTTTTGAGAAGCTCCCAGACGGCCCGGTCACATTTACCTTTACAGCTCAGAATGTGTACAACACCAAAACGGATACAGTTACAGTCGTTATATCATCGGATTGGTCGGAGTATTTCCAGACTCATCGAATTAAGTAGAGTAGGACCTATATCACCTATCCCTTCTCTTTTTTTGCGTGACTTCTTGGTATCATGTTAATGTTGAAGCATTGTATCAAACATTGATAGGGGTAGGAGATATGATTCGAGAGTTAACACCAGCGGAAATGAAATCAATCTTGAATTCGATGAATAGGGAACAGCATTTTTTATACTATTCATATCTAACAGCTCGTAAGCATAATTCGGTACACTATGGACATTTTACTGACCAGGGGGAGCTGCTGGGCGTATTGGCCTTTTTAAGGGGGCTCCCATTCTATGCTTTTTCCGTATTCCCTGTGGAGAAGTCATTTTGTCTCCGGTCCGTGCTTTCATTTATGAAAGAACAACTGAATTTACCTGACGATGCTGTCGGTAATGTAATCGTGAATGAAGAAGTTATGGCTGTACTCGCTTCACAGCTTGAACTTGTTAAGTCACCCAAAAAACTGCTTCTAATGAAGCATATTCATCAAGAAGCGTTACCACCGGTGGATACAAGCGTTTTACATTTGGGTCCCCCTTATTTTGAACTCATTGAGTCGAAAATGGCTGATTTAGATACAATGGCTTTTTCAAAAGAAGAATTACAGTATCCGTTCTATGGTGTGATGGAACAACGAGAGCTGATTGCGGTAGGTGGATACCATATTTATAGTGAGGATTACGTTGAATTGGGGAACATCGGAACGGATGTAAGATGGAGAAGGCAAGGCTACGGAAAAAAAATCTGTGCCGAGCTCACCCGAGCGGGGGGGAGGGTTACNNTACATGGCCGAATTTGTTATTTGATGGTTAATTAAAAAGGACTTGGCGGAATTACATCCGCCAAGTCCTTTTTCACAAGCATAGAACCGTTTATACGACCCCTTCAGTCCGGTCTTCATTCATTCGCATCATTCGTGAGGCAACCGAAGTAGTATGTAATGGTAAAGAGGATGGGCGCGCAGATGCTCTCTGAGCTCTACGTAAATAATAGGATAGCTTGCCAGTAAAAATCTTATGTGCACAGAGTGAAAGAGCGAAATCTTCCGGTGTAACGAAGCAGGAAGGCTTATTCACAGGCTGAACTGCAGGTTCTTCAAATAAAGAGGCAGCGAAATGGGAACAAAAATAAGCATTTTCTCTATCGATTTTAATATTCAGAAGCACACCGATTAATCCCAAAAGATGGTATTTATAACGTGCCTGATTTTGCATCATCCCTTGGACGTGATTGTACATCGTATCGTATTCCTCTGCGCTAACACGCAACTGATAGATGGAGCAATTAGCGCTGCTATAAAAAGGGTCGATAAAGTTCTCCTGGATTAGTCCTGCCACGAATGGATTGTGCATTTTTTTTCTTCCGAAGCTGTATACCTCCCGCAGTTCACAGTCAAAGGCGATCGAAGCATGATTCAGATCGGCTTTTGTAAACCACTTAATAAAACCACTAAAGGCCGTACCTGTACCGGTAAGCACAATAAAGATGTCCTTATTCGAACTCATGTTCAAAGTTCCTTTCCACTAGGAAATGTTGGGTAATGAATGAAAATTATGCTTAACTAACTCCATCTTACTGCATATTTGAGCATTATAAAACAAACTTTAGTCGTATTTAAAAACTAGACCATAGACTAGTGCAACTTTGGCTTGTCTGATAGTTCTTGTGTGTATATAAATACGTCGATATTGCAAAACATAAGCTGTTCAAATAAAGAGTTTTTAAAAACAATTGGAATTGCTTCCACACTAATGATACAATAAGAGTCAAAATGACATTCTTGAGATTTCAGAGGAGGAACTATTAAATGAGTGAACAAGAACAAGCGATTCAAAAGGAAGAAAACTCAACTGTAGATAACCTATCCATTACAACGATTCGTACTTTGGCGATTGACGCCATTGAAAAAGCAAACTCCGGCCACCCAGGTATGCCAATGGGTTCTGCACCAATGGGCTACCAATTGTTTGCAAAAACAATGAAACACAACCCTGATCATCCGACATGGGTAAACCGTGACCGTTTTGTATTGTCTGCAGGACATGGTTCTATGCTTCTGTACAGCTTGTTGCACCTTAGTGGTTATGATCTGCCTATGGAAGAACTGAAAAATTTCCGTCAATGGGGCAGCTTGACTCCGGGTCACCCAGAAGTAGGTCACACCGCTGGTGTTGATGCTACAACAGGTCCACTTGGACAAGGTATTGGTATGGCTGTTGGTATGGCTATGGCTGAAGCTCAATTGGGAGCTACCTACAACAAAGATGAACATAAAGTGATTGACCACTATACTTACGCTATTTGTGGTGACGGTGACCTAATGGAAGGGATCTCTTCTGAGTCCGCTTCACTCGCTGGTCATTTGAAACTGGGCAAATTGGTTGTATTGTATGATTCAAATGATATTTCCCTTGATGGTAAATTGAATCTTTCCTTCTCCGAGAACGTGGCTCAACGTTTTGATGCTTATGGTTGGCAAGTACTGCGCGTTGAAGACGGAAATGATCTTCCGGCTATTGCCAAAGCGATTGCTGAAGCACAAGCTGAGACTAGCAAACCGACTTTGATCGAAGTGAAAACTGTAATTGGTTATGGTAGCCCTAACAAACAAGGTAAAGGCGGCCATGGCGGTACTCACGGTTCCCCACTTGGAGCAGAAGAAGCTAAGCTTACCAAAGATTTCTACAAATGGGTATACGAAGAAGATTTCTATGTGCCTGACGAAGTTCGTGCTCATTTTGCAGAAGTGAAGAAAAACGGAATCGCAGCTAACAAAGCTTGGGATGACAAATTTGCGGCTTACAAAAAAGCATATCCAGAGCTTGCTGCACAATTTGAAACAGTAATCAACGGCGATCTTCCAGAAGGTTGGGATGCTAACCTTCCAACTTACACTACTGAAGATAAAGCAGTATCTACTCGTGTAGCTTCCGGTAGCGCGCTTAACGGTCTGACTGCTGGTGTTCCTCAGCTTGTGGGCGGTTCCGCTGACTTGGAAAGCTCCACTATGACGCATTTGAATGGTTTGACATCGTTCACACCAGAATCTTATGATGGCCGCAACATCTACTTCGGCGTACGTGAGTTTGGTATGGCTGCTGCAATGAACGGTATTGCACTGCACACGGGTCTTAAAGTATTCGGAGGAACATTCTTCGTGTTCACAGACTACCTGCGTCCAGCCATCCGTTTGGCTTCGATCATGAAATTGCCAGTAACCTATGTACTGACACATGACAGTATCGCCGTTGGTGAAGATGGTCCTACGCATGAACCAATCGAACAATTGGCTTCCCTGCGTATCATCCCAGGTCTGACTGTTATTCGTCCGGCTGATGCTAACGAAACTTCTGCAGCATGGGCTTATGCTATGGAAAACAAAGAGAATCCAGTTGCTTTGGTTCTGACTCGTCAAAACTTGCCAATTCTTGCTGGAACAGTTGATGGCGTTCGTGAAAACATCAAACGTGGTGGTTATGTTGTCTCTGATTCCAAGAATGGCACTCCACAAGCACAACTGATCGCTACTGGTTCTGAGGTACAATTGGCTGTTAAAGCACAAGCTGCTTTGGCTGAAGAAGGTATCGATGTTCGTGTAATCAGCTTGCCAAGCTGGGATCTGTTCGAAAAACAAGATAAAGAATACCGTGATTCCGTAATTCTTCCAGGCGTTAAGGCTCGTCTTGCAATCGAAATGGCACAAACCTTTGGCTGGGAACGTTACACTGGTGACCAAGGCGATATCCTCGGCATCACTACTTTCGGCGCTTCCGCACCTGGAGACAGAGTNNTGTTGCCTGGTGTATATGAATTTGGTACGGATGGTCCTGAAATTATGGAGATTCTGTCCGGCGATCTTAAAGTGCTGCTTCCCGGCACTGAGGTATGGCAGGAGATTAAGGGAGCGGCAACGTTCAATGTTCCTGGTAACTCTAAATTTGCGTTGGAAGTATTTGAAGTAACTGATTATTGCTGTTCTTACCCAGTTTTATAAAGACATAACTAAAGGAAGCTCTGCTGAAAAGCAGGGCTTTTTCTTTTTTACTTGCACTACAAATAATAATTTTGTATCATTAATACAAACAAATGTTCCCATATTCTAACTATATAATTAATTAGTTAAAAAAGACCGCCTCTCACATTAGAAATCATGTGGGAAACGGTCATGAGTAAGTGAAATGTTATTCGGATACAGTAGAGCCCATTTTTTGTCCGATCCACTCTTCATAGCATTTCACTACAGCGGAGAGATCTTCATCGCCATAGCCTTGGGTAAACCCAGCTTGGAACATNNCGTGGGCGGAGGCTAACTTCAAATCCTTTAACATTAATGCAAGGGAGAACTGATTGCTGAAATCATTTTCTATGATTTTACGGCCTTTAAGCTCTGCTTGTTTGCTACCCGCAGAACCAAGCTGCACTAGTTCAAGGAACTTGTCAGCTGGGACACCTGATTTTACAGCGATAGCGAATCCTTCAGCCAGGGCAACGTTGTGAATGCCGACCATAGCATTATGAGCCAGCTTGGCTACAGCACCACTGCCGTTCTCACCCATATGTATCAGCTTTTTGCCCAAAGTATCGAAGATATCGCGATGCTGTTCTATAACTTCAGCACTGCCTCCAACCATGAACACCAAGGTTCCTTCAATAGCTGCCGGCTTGCTTCCGGTCACTGGCGCGTCAAGGAAATGTCCACCTCGAGCTTCTACAGCAGTGGCAATTTCGTGAACTAGTCCTGGAGAAATTGTGCTGGAATCAATAATTAAGCCGCCTGGCTTAAGTGCATCTAGAATACCATCCTGACCATAAAACACTTCACGAACCGAATCATCATTACTGATCATGGTAATAATAACATCCTTACCTTCAGCGGCAGCTCGTGGCGTAAGGGCAGTCTGGGCACCTTCTGCTTCAAGAGGTTCACATTTAGCTGCCGTACGGTTGTACACCGTCACCTGAAAGCCGCCACGAAGCAAGTTGGAAGCCATTGGCGCTCCCATTGTTCCAAGTCCGATAAAACCGATTTGTTTCATTTGTATAGCCACCCTCCGTTTTCTTCATTCTATCACGGGACTTAGGCTAGCACCACAGCTCAGCCATGCCTAATGATGCGGGAAACGCTTCCATGAAACTTTCGAAAACNTGGTTCTAAAGCCCGGCATGTGCCCTAAGACCTTGCCAGTCAAGGCAAATTAAAGTATCCTAATTATAAAGTTGTAACAAGCGGTTTCAAATTTAAAGAGATAAACAGGAGGTTTCCATTACCGATGTCTAAGAAGATTAATTTTGACTACACCAAAGCCCTTTCTTTCTTCAACCAACAAGAAATTGACAACCTTGCCGCTCCAGTTAAGTTAGCGCACGAACAGTTGCATAATAAGACTGGTGTAGGTTCCGACTATCTTGGATGGATTGATCTTCCATCAGCTTATGATAAGGAAGAATTCGCACGCATTCAGCAAGCCGCAAAGAAGATCCAGAGCGATTCCGAAGTACTGATTGTAATTGGTATTGGTGGTTCTTATCTGGGAGCACGCGCAGCGATTGAAGCGCTCTCGCATTCTTTTTACAATAACCTTTCTAAAGATAAACGCAAAACTCCAGAAGTTTATTTCGCTGGTAATAACATCAGTTCTACATACATCACGCATTTGCTTGATCTAGTAGAAGGCAAAGACTTCTCCGTGAACGTAATCTCCAAATCAGGAACTACGACTGAGCCAGCCATTGCTTTCCGCATTTTCCGCGCAGCTCTGGAGAAGAAATATGGTAAAGAAGAAGCTCGCAAACGTATTTACGCTACTACAGACAAGGAAAAAGGTGCCCTTAAGAAATTGGCTACTGAAGAAGGCTATGAATCCTTCATCATTCCAGACGATGTAGGCGGACGTTACTCCGTATTGACACCTGTAGGCTTGCTTCCAATCGCTGTAGCAGGTATTAACATTGAAGAGATGATGCAAGGTGCTGCTGCCGCTGCGGATGAGTTCAATAATCCAGATGTAGCTACTAACCAAGCTTATCAATATGCTGCAGTTCGTAATGCTCTGTATCGCAAAGGTAAGACAACTGAAATCCTCGTGAACTATGAGCCTTCCTTACACTTTGTATCGGAGTGGTGGAAACAATTGTTTGGCGAGAGCGAAGGTAAGGATTTCAAAGGAATTTATCCTTCTTCCGTTGATTTCTCTACGGATCTACACTCCATGGGTCAATTTATCCAAGAAGGTAACCGTAATATCTTTGAAACGGTAATCCAAGTAGATCAAGTGGCTCATCATGTTACCATTGAGAATGATCCAGATGATCTGGATGGCTTGAACTTCTTAACAGGAAAGACTATGGATTTCGTAAATAAGAAGGCTTTCCAAGGTACAATGCTTGCGCATACAGATGGTCAAGTACCTAACCTTATCGTTACTATTCCTGATCAAACACCATACACATTTGGTTATTTGGTTTACTTCTTTGAAAAAGCTTGCGGCATCAGCGGTTACCTGCTCGGTGTTAACCCATTCGACCAACCAGGCGTTGAAGCATACAAGAAGAATATGTTTGCGCTACTTGGCAAACCGGGTTACGAAAAAGAAAAGGCAGAGCTGGAAGCAAGACTTACAGAATAGTATTACAGCAGTATTTTAGAGACCATTCATACTAGTGTAAATCAGCAGGAGCAGTCCATAGGTAATCCAATACCGGGGGCTGCTCCTGACATTATATGAAGATATCATATGTATATAAGGACTGGAATAATTATGTTAGAACAATATCGTACGGTGCGCTCTTCCGGTTCCAAGGAAGTCGTAATCCGCAAATCTCGCTTCATTGGTTATGTTATGCCAGTTGAGAATGAAGAAGAAGCATTGTTGTTTATCGAAGACATCAAGAAGAAACATCGGGACGCAACGCATAACTGTTCTGCTTATGTGATTGGGGAGAGAGACGAAATCCAGAGGCAATCGGATGACGGGGAGCCGAGTGGAACAGCCGGTAAACCGATTTTGGAAGTAATTCGCAACCAGGGAGTTAAAAATGTTGTAATTGTTGTTACCCGTTATTTCGGAGGCATTATGCTGGGTGCCGGAGGGCTGATTAGAGCTTATACGGATGGGGCAGTGCTTGCGCTTGAAGCAGGAGAAGTAATCACCCGTGTGCTAAGACGAGAGGTATTCGTAGAAATTGATTACACTTGGTTAGGCAAGGTTGAGAACGAACTTCGGGGAAGAGGTATTCAGACCGGCGAGACTTTGTTCACCGATAAAGTAACGTTGTTATGTTTACCGCGAAATGATGAGGGAGACGCATTTATGGCATGGATAACAGATCTAACCCAAGGGCAAGCCTTGGTAACAGAAGGGCGGCGGATTTACTACAGCGAAGGGGATTAGGAATATGGCAAGGAGAGCAGTGGAGCAGGAGTTGTCGAGGGAAAGAATATTAGAGGCCGCTAGGCATCTGTTTATTACCAAAGGGTATCGAGCGATTTCAATGCGAAGCATTGGTCAGCATTTGGGATATAGCCACGGCTCTCTCTATTATCATTTCAAAGAGAAGGCGGAATTGTTCTACGCCATTGTTGTTGAAGATTTTAATCATGTGGCTACTTTGCTTGGCCAAGTAATGAATAAGCCACCTGAAGAGGGCATGACTCGAGTAGAGCAGCTAATTATGGAGTTTATCCGGTTTGGCATAGATCATCCTTATCAGTATGAGATTATGTTCATGATTCGTGATGAAGAGCTGCTGGCTTATTGTAGGGCAGAGCAGGGACGATGTTTTGATTTATTCTCAAGTATTGTACGCCGTCATATGAAGGAAGAGGGATATGTGTCCGAGGATTGGCAGAACGTGCCGCTAACCTTGTTCCTATCCGCTCACGGATTTATATCTTATTATATCCAAGATAAAGTATCATTTGAGGATGTAAAAGAGGCAGCATCAGCTCATATCAAGGTTTTATGTCGCAGCCTTTAACATGCTGTTTTTTTTATAAGTTTACACTTTAAAGCTGCGCATTGGTATAACACTACTTCTCTGCTTGATCGAAGTAATATTTAATTCTAGTTATATTTTAATGGCCGCTCCGTAGCAATAACGGAAGCGGCCATTCATTGTTTATCCCTCAATAATTTTTAAGAAACATTGTCTACGTCTAGGTCCATCAAACTCACAAAAATAAATACCTTGCCAACGTCCAAGTAATAGTTCGCCATCATGGATGATTATGCTCTGGGAAGGTCCGGATGTAATAGACTTAAGGTGGGAGGCAGTATTGCCTTCAGCATGNNCGCATCAGAACATCATGCCTCACATCAGGATCTGCATTCTCATTGATTGCAATTCCTGCGGTGGTATGTGGACAATAAACTACGATCACCCCGCTACGCACCCCGCTTTTTTTCACAAAAGAAATGACCTCACGAGTAATATCCCGTAATTCATCCCGTTTCGTTGTAGTAATCTCCAGTGTATGCAGCATAATCATTCTCCTTCCTGTGATGTGCCACTTTTTCCTAACCTGTGTTATATATATTTTACCCCAAATTCACTTGAAAGTAATTGACGACAACGAGAAGGATTTGGTAAAGTAGTAATAATATAAAACCAAGTATGTAAATAGGAATAATTAATGGAGATGGTGGTTAGTATACCGACCGGTTATCCGGAGGTGGGAGGGCAAAATCATTGAATTCGCTGCTTAGACACAAAGGTTGGACTTGGGGTTTCCGAACTACAATTTTGCTCTATTTTGTAGTATTGATCGTGCTGCCTATACTTGGGGTCTATTACAACTCTTTTTCACTGGGTTTCGGTAATTTTGTGGAAAGCATCAGTGATCCGATTGCCTGGAAGTCGGTGCTGTTAACCTTAAAGCTGGCGATCATCGCTACTTTAATTAATGTCTTTTTAGGAACAATGATTGCCTGGGTTCTTATTCGTTATCAATTCATTGGTAAAGCATTGCTTAACAGTCTTGTGGATTTACCATTTGCACTGCCGACGGCAGTTGGTGGTTTGATGATTTTGCTCTTGCTCGGACCTGGTAGTCTTATCGGCAAGGCAGCAGAAGCGCTTGGTTTTGAAATTGTTTTTCATCAACCGGCAATCGTAATTGCTATGGTCTTCGTAACCTTTCCCTTCGTGATTCGAGCGGTTCAGCCCTTGCTGGAGGAACTTGATCCTTCCGAAGAGGAAGCGGCATATACAATGGGTGCCAAGGGAACTAGAGTCTTCTGGCATGTTATTCTCCCCTCTATGGCTCCTGGGATGATCAGGGGTGGAATGCTCGCCTTCTCGCGGGCACTTGCTGAATTCGGCGCTGTAGTCCTCGTAGCAGGCAATATTCCAGGTCGTACACTCGTATCTTCTGTTTTTATTTTTGGCGAAGTTGAAAGTGATAATCCGGTTTCCGCAGCAGCGGTTTCTGTCATTCTCTTGACCTTATCTTTTCTCATTCTTTGGCTCATTAATATGCTGCAGANNCTCACCTACTTGGTGTTTTTTCTGCTAATCGCTGCACCGCTAGGGAAAATGGCTATAGGTGCCTTTAGTGAAGGATTTGGTGGTTTCTGGAATGCTCTGACTAGGCCTGAAGCGCTGCATGCGCTTATGATGACTGGGCTTGTTGTGATAGTAGTTACGTTATTAAATACATTGTTCGGAATTATGATGGCGCTGTATCTTGTCCGGGCGAACTGGATAAATAGACGTCTAAAGGGCTTACTCAACAGTATTGTTGATTTGCCTTATGCTGTGTCCCCTGTCATTGGCGGGCTGATGATTGTCCTGTTGCTGGGTCCGGATAGCACCTTGGGTGCGATTTTTGAAGGGATTTGTCTGAAGATCGTCTATGCGATTCCCGGAATGATCATTGCCACCTTGTTCGTAACCTTTCCTCTAATGGTGCGTGAGGTAATGCCGGTGCTTCAGGAGATTGGTTCACAGCAGGAGGAGGCTGCTTCTACACTGGGCGCTCGTGGCTGGACAATTTTTTGGAAGGTGACTTGGCCTTCAATTCGTTGGGCGGTTGTCTATGGGGTCATCCTTACGGTGGCTCGTTCACTAGGAGAGTTCGGTGCGGTGCTCGTGGTCTCGGGTAACATTATGAACAAAACCCAGACGGCGACGACGCTAGTCTATCAGGATGTTGAGAATTTTAATGTAACGGCTGCAGGAGGAATAGCGCTAGTTCTGGCTGCATTTTCCGCAGGTCTACTGTTGTTGATGGAATGGACCAAGAGAAGAAAGGAAGTGCAGTAATATGCATGTTGAAGTGCGGGGATTAAATAAGCATTTTGGAGATTTTCATGCGGTCAAAGACGTCAATTTCACCATTACAAAAGGTCATCTGATCGGACTGCTCGGTCCGAGTGGTGGCGGTAAAACCTCGATTCTTCGTATGCTCGCAGGGCTGGAGACACCGGATAATGGCGAGATAATTTTTCATGGTCAGACAGTTAACAATCTTCCTCCTCAAGAGCGCGGGATCGGCTTCGTTTTTCAGAACTATGCATTATTTAAGCATATGACTGTTTTTGATAATATTGCTTTTGGATTAAAAGTAAAAAAGGCCAGCAAAACTGCAATTCGTGACCGAGTTATGGAACTGGTAGAGCTTACGGGGTTAAAAGGCTTCGAGAAGCGTTATCCGCATCAGCTATCTGGTGGACAACGTCAGCGTGTAGCCTTTGCTCGTGCACTCGCACCTGAACCGCAGCTGCTGCTCTTAGATGAGCCGTTCGCAGCTATTGATGCGAAGATCCGTCAGGAGCTGCGCGCTTGGCTGCGTGAGCTGATAGAGCGTGTTGGTATCACTTCCATCTTCGTAACGCATGACCAAGACGAAGCGATTGAAGTCGCGGACGAGATTATGATCATCAATCAAGGACAGTTAGAACAAAAGGGTACGCCTTGGGATATTTATAAGGAGCCTAAAACACCATTCGTTGCAACCTTTATCGGAGAGTCGACACTGATTGAAGATGCATCTGAGGTGAAAGGCTTTAAAGGCGCTGGAGACGGTAAGCCTACCAAAGCACTGATTCGTCCTGAATATATTGAAGTTGGTAACCTGCATGAGTTCAAGATGGCTTCTGCTACGGAAAAAGGTGTCGTAAAGCATCTGCATTTCCGTGGAAGCGAATGGCTTGTTGAGGTTGAGGTTAATAGTCATAAGCTGGTTACTTACCGTTCTTTGGAGAAAGAAACATTGCAGCCAGGACAGGATATCTCAGTCCTTGTGCACCGCGCCTACCTGTTTAATGATGAGCGAAGCTGGATCCAGGAGAACAACCTGAAAGAAGATCCGATGCCGATTTTTATTTAATAAAAATATGATTTTGAATGCTTTTTGAAGAGTAGCGAAGTGAGATGAGCTAAGAATATAAGAAAATGATGTAAAGGTAAAAAGTAATGGAGTGGAAGTTTGGAACTGTAGGAGCGGTAGCGACCGCCTTTATGCTCTAATTTCAACCGTAATACGGTTCCAATCAAGAAATTAGAGCATAACAGCGGCCGAAAGTCCAAANNAACATTCCGCGTAATTACGGCAAATACCAAACGTTGGTTACTTGAATATTAAGTTCAGCCATAGAGCTACTTTCAAAGAAATATTTAAAATCATTATCTCGAAGGATGTGGGCCGCAATGAATTTCAAAAGGAGCAGACAACTGCACGGATGTTTTGCTGCCCTAATGCTGGCCATACTCACGCTGGCAGCAGTCGGTTGCGGGAATGAGAAGGCAATTACGACGATGGCAGATCCTTCGAAGCAAGGGGATGTCACGCTGGTCGTTGGCGCATACAGTGTGGCTAAGGATGCGATGGAAGATATTTTGCCGTTATTTGCAGCGCAGTGGAAAGCGGATACTGGACAGGAGATTAGTTTTCAACAGTCTTATGAAGCCTCCGGAACACAGGCACGTGCAATCGTAGGCGGGTTCGAAGCAGATGTTACACTGCTAGCCATGGAAGGTGATGTCGAGAAGCTGGTTAAGGCTGGACTCGTAGCGCCAACG
>DOJM01000588.1:0-352 GCA_003529225.1 Paenibacillus sp. | reverse complement strand
AACAAGGCATGGTGACACGTTCGGTAGTCGCACTTGGTACCCGTGAGGGAAATCCCAAAGGAATTCACGATTTTGCGGACTTAGCCAAGCCAGGGGTTAAAGTATTATACCCAAATCCCAAAACATCCGGTGGTGCGCAGTGGGATATTAACGCGATCTATGGGGCTGGTCTGAAGCTGTCAGAGGAGCAAGAGGGCGTTAAGGATCCAGCAGCAGCCAAAGCTTTTTTAGAAAGTGTACATGCCAATGTGGAGTCTCTGGATAAGAGCGGACGTGCATCTATGGCTGCCTTCGAGTATGGAGTGGGTGATGTCATTGTCACCTATGAGAATGAACTGCTGGCCCGGATTGC
>DOJM01000279.1:1035-5457 GCA_003529225.1 Paenibacillus sp. | reverse complement strand
TTATGTATCTAAGGTGGATTTCACAGGTTACCGTTAATCTTTACATGGTTATGCAGGTCTTGCGCTCGATAAAGGGCGTGCTACAATAGAACAGCATGCTTATTTTTCAGACAGAGGAAGGAAGATTACACAATGAAAGATCCCAGAATTCAAAAGCTGGCGGCAAATCTTGTAGGTTATTCCGTAGATGTTCAGCTAGGCGAGAACGTGCTTGTAGAAATGATTGGCAATGAAAGAGATTTAATCAAAGCTGTTGTTGAGGAAATTGGTAAAGCTGGCGGTCATGCTTTTGTACAGCTGACAGATCGAACAGTCCTACGCAGCATGCTTAAATATGCAACACGTGAGAGTCTTCAGACATGGGCTGAAATTGATTTGAACCGGATGAAGCAAATGGATTGCTATATCGGCATCCGTGCAGGTGAGAATGTAAATGACCTGTCCGATGTTCCGGAAGAAAATATGAAATTGTATAATTCTTTGTATTCCCATCCAGNNGAACAACGCGTGAAGCATACGAAGTGGGTAGTATTACGTTATCCCAATGCGAGTATGGCTCAGCTTGCAAATATTAGTACAGAAGCCTTTGAGGACTTTTATTTCGAAGTGTGTAATTTGGATTACGCCAAAATGGACAAGGCTCAGGACGCATTGGCTGATCTCATGCGCAGAACAGACAAGGTACATATTTCAGGTCCTGGAACAGATCTTAAGTTCTCCATCAAAGGAATCGGTGCAGAGAAATGCTCTGGACAAAAGAATATTCCGGATGGCGAGGTTTACAGCGCTCCTGTTCGTGATTCTGTAAATGGAACGATCAGCTATAATGCACCATCCGTTTATAACGGAGTAACTTTTGAAAATATCAAATTCAAATTCGAGAATGGTAAAATTGTTGAAGCAACAAGCAATGACTCCGCTCGCTTGAATGAAATCCTGAATTCAGATGACGGCGCACGTCACATTGGAGAATTTGCCATAGGCTTTAACCCTTACATTTTGCACCCAATGAATGACATTCTGTTCGATGAGAAAATTGCAGGCAGCCTGCACTTTACACCAGGACAAGCATATGATGTTACAGATAACGGAAACCGGTCCTCCATTCACTGGGATCTTGTATTAATCCAACGTCCAGACTATGGCGGCGGGGAGATTTATTTTGACGATGTATTAATTCGTAAGGATGGAATCTTCGTGTTACCAGAACTGGAAGGTCTGAATCCTGAAAACTTGAAATAAGCTGTAAAAGTAAGAAAACACCTTGCACAAGTAAGCGGATTCAAGGTATCATAAGAAATGATTACAAATGACTTATGTTTCATAATCAAGTTGCGGAGGGATTTCTATGTCCAGTAACAATGCGGCAATCGTTGATATTGCTCAAACGGCAGGTCAGTTCAACTCTTCAATCGTTCTTCAAGCGGACAACAAGTATATTGATGTTAAGAGTATCCTTGGTTTGTTCACGACTTTGGTATCAAGCCAAAGCTACGAGCTTCATGTTCACGGAACAGATGCAGAAGAAGCTAAGAAGGCAATGAGTGAAGTTTTTGCTAAACACGGTTTGAACTTTACAGTTGTAGCTGAGTAATAGTTGTATGTAAAGACGTCCTACCGATTTACGGTGGGGCGTTTTTTCTAGAAATAGATGAGGAATTAACGCCATCCCTTATAAACAACATAGCTGCTTCTTTCAAATAAACGGTTAGTATAAACAGAATTGTTGTATTGATATCCGATTTCGACTAATATTAAGTAAAATAGTAAAAGCAGCTTAACTTTTGGACATGGGGGGGAAGAGGCATGACTTCGTCGGAATTACAGGAACAGTTTAATCTTAAAGCGATCAATCTTCTACAAGAAGATGCCGATAAAATTCAGCAACTTATTGAAGTGCAGATGGAAAATCTGGCAACACGCTACTGCCCTCTCTATGAGGAAGTGCTCGATACCCAAATGTACGGTTTCTCAAGAGAGGTCGATTTTGCGGTTAGAGCAGGTTTGGTGCCAGAGATTACCGGTAAAATGGTGCTGAGTAAGCTGGAGCGGAATTTAGCAGTACTCTATGAGGCATTGAATAACAAAGCAAAAGAAGAATAAGTTTTGAATTATAGTATTCATAGAAACGCACATGAGGACAGATCATCACTCATGTGCGTTTTTTTTTGAGAATTATAAAATGAATAGGGGCGTATTTATACTAGATAAAAGGAGACTCCGAGAATTAGATAAACCGTTAATAGCAAGAGACCCTCATACCAGTTGGTCGAACCATCCTGAGTGATTGATTTGGCAATAAAGACGGCGACACCAATGGCGACAATTTCGATGGTTGTAAACACAATGTCCATAGTATCACCCATGAAATAACTGGCGAAGATAAGTACAGGCGCTACAAATAGTGCAATTTGAAGGCTGCTCCCGACGGCTATTTCTACTGCCGCACCGATTTTGTTCTTCATAGCTAGCATAATGGCTGCACTATGTTCTGCGGCATTACCGATGATTGCCACGAGGAAGGCGCCTACAAACAGTTCACTAAATCCAAAGCGCTCAGTTAGTGTCTCCAGCGTCCCTACCAGCCACTCACTCACAAAGGCTACCATCACAGTAGCAAGAAGTAGATAAAGGATGGATCTGTTTCTGGACCACTTAGGCGCATGCTCATGAGCCATTTCTTCCTTACCGGCTTCTGTAACGTCCTCTAGATGTTTCTTATGCGTAATCATGGAGAAGATTAACCAGGCCATGTAGGAGGCGATGAGTAGCCCGGCAACGATTAAACTAAGCACGTCTGTATCTTTTTCAGTGATGGAATGGGTATTGAAGAACATAGCCGGTACAAATAAGGCGATCACTGCTACGATCATAAGGGAACCGTTCATACCGGCAAGGGTTACGTTAAAGTTCTGCACTTTGAACTTCATCCCACCAGCGAAAATACTTAAACCNNGAGATTGCCGATAATGGAACCGGTAAGAGTGGCTTTCACGATGTCGAACAGTCGTTCCTTCACTAGGAAAAAGGCAATGATTAGCTCTGCGGCATTACCGAAGGTAGCGTTTAGGAAGCCGCCTAACCGCTGTCCAGCATAATGTGCCACGCTTTCTGTGGCGCGGCCCAGAAACCCAGCCACAAACACAACGGCTACTGCAGAGAGAACGAACTGAAGCGTGTGGTCCCAATCTGCATAATGTCCTATGGCACTTAGGATAAAGGTGATTGCCAGCAAAGCTGGTGAAATCCATTTTTTCAATGTAAAGTACACTCCAATCTATGTATTCAGGATCAATTCATAATCAATATACCCAAATTATTTCTAAGTGTAAACGAGAAAGCGAGAAACTGATTTGCTTTTTAGCCTGTTTAGGAATTACAATAATTGATAATGAGTTAAGGGGGGATATGGCATGGCAGAACAACTTCAATTGGAAATGGGAAATATACGAATTTCAAATGACGTCGTTTCAAAAATTGCCGGATTGGCTGCCTTGGAGACTCCAGGAATTGCAGCCATGTCAGGTGGCCTATCAGAGGGCTGGGCGAAGCGTCTAAGTGGTAAGAACGTACAAAAGGGCGTTACCGTTGAAGTGGGACAGCTAGAAGCAGCAGTAGACCTGCGTATTATAGTTCTCTATGAAACTCCGATACATGAAGTGTGCCGGATGCTTCAACAGAACGTACGCGAAGCTGTGGAGAGTATGACTGGACTTCATATTGTTGAAGTGAATGTCAAAGTTGAAGGCGTAGCCTTTAAGAACGATGAAATCGCTTAATGTAAAAGAGCTTGTACACAAAAAAGCAGTCCAAGATTTTTAACTTGGACTGCTTTTTTATATATTCTACCAGATCGGGATTTATGAATCTTACCGGGAACGAACTTGTCTAACCGTAGTTACGGATTTCGTGACTTCCTCTTTAGCTGGAAGATTAGTTTCTCTTGAAATGCTCAGCATAATTCCCATGGACAGCATACTCACAAGAAGTGAAGAGCCGCCGTAGCTGATAAATGGCAAGGTTACACCAGTAAGCGGAATCGTCTTCGTTACACCGCCGATATTGACAAAGGCCTGAATGGCAATGAGGCCCATGATACCAATGCCCACTAGTGTGCCAAAGGGATCCTTACACCTTAATGCGATTAAAATACCTCGCCAGATAAAATACAGATATAACATCAGAAATAATGCCGTTCCTACAAAGCCGAATTCTTCGCCAATGACGGGGAAAATAAAGTCCGTATACGGGTATTTAAGATAATCCAGCTTTTGAATGCTTTTGCCAAAGCCAGAGCCACTGACTCCACCTTGTCCGAGAGCAGTCAAAGACTGAATAATATTATATCCTTCGCCTTCAGCATCCTGATAGGGATCTATGAAAGCTTGAATACGGCCTTTCCTATAGTCCTGATTGGCGACT
>DOJM01000279.1:288-969 GCA_003529225.1 Paenibacillus sp. | reverse complement strand
CTGCATCATAATAAGTCCGGCAACTATACCCACAATGACCATTACAGGGATATATCCTGTCCGGAAATCTCTAAACCGTTCACCTTTTTTGGTAATCAGTGCAGAGAGATACAGGATAATTGATATTTTTGCCAGCTCGGTAGGTTGAATCCCAAGCTTCCCGATACTTAACCAGCTCTTGGCGCCATTGATTCTTTCGGAGAAGGCAACAATTAGCAGGAGAATAACGGTGATGATGAAGATAGGTACATACCACTTCTTGAATTTACTGTAGTGAATATTCATGGCTATAAACATAACAACGATTCCAAGTACGATCCAAATCATTTGACGTTTCATGAAAAATAGAGGGTCATTACCGAACTTCGAGCTCGCTAAGGTCAAACTGGAGCTAGCACTGAAGACCATGACTAGACCGAAACCCACAAGTAGCAGTGTTAAGATAAGTAGTTGGAAATCGGGTGTTCCTCTTTTGGGCAGGCTGACATTTTGTTTCGTCTTTCCCTTTCTGTTACTCAAGCCTCCAACAGCTGCTTTAATTCGAGAATCCGAGTAGCAGCAGTGTCCAATACTGGTTTAGGCACCGGGGAGTCATACTCCAGGCCATGGGGGAATGTTGCTTTCCCTAAGTATACGGCTTCAATTGCAAGTACGGCATCAGCTTTCTCTAGCTTCCCCTCG
>DOJM01000279.1:0-149 GCA_003529225.1 Paenibacillus sp. | reverse complement strand
GATGAATTTCATGATCCGTTTGATGATGTTCTACCTCATGATAGTATGTTTCTAAACGTTGTGCAAGAGTAGGCACCTCCTAACGATACCCAGTTTTTTGCGTTTCTGCTACAATAAAAGAATTATAGCCGTATGCGGCTGGAATAAAG
>DOJM01000456.1:1441-2576 GCA_003529225.1 Paenibacillus sp. | reverse complement strand
GAGGATATCGGATCAAGCGCTTCTGCAAAAAAATCACTGCGGATCTTCAAACCACGTACAGTCTCCTGCGTTCCAATTTCCGTTATACTCACCCATACAATACGGCGATCCGCAGCATCTCTCTCCCGAATGATAAGCCCATTTTTCTCCATCCGATCAAGTAACATAGTAACCGCTGCAGGACTGGTCGCCAGATGTGGAGCCAGATCAGAAGGCTTCATGGCATCACGTTCCTGAAGCAGTTCAAGTACTGTGAGTTGGGCATCCGTTAGCGATGGGGCAAGATTACTGTCCATATGTAGNNTTGTAATCTTTTAAAATTTTATGCCAAATTTTACTGAATTCAGAAGCGTGCACACTGATTCCTTCCTTTCCTTGCGGTTCTATCCGGTATAACTACATTTTCGCGAAACAAATTCCATTTCCTGCAAAAGAAGAAAAATAAATCTTCTAAACTGATAAGCGAGAAAATTAAAAAAGGCACTTAGTCAGTTCTCAAGAAGAATTGACTAAGCACCTTGATAAGTTATTTTAACAAATCTGTTTATTACTAGTTCGTTTTACTTAACTGCTGGGAAAAGATTAACAATCTCATCCTTTTTCTCCACAGGAACAATCTGTTTGCCTGTAGAACGACGCTCTCCAAGTGGTGCAGATTCAGAAGAGAACGTGTGATGTGCATTCTCCCGTGTAATTGCATTAAGTTCCAGCGGTTCTCTGCAATAGAAAGCCCCTGCCAATTTACTGCCATTTGGTCGCACTCGCTTGCCTTCCTTAAATTCAAAGGTTGGCATCCCTTTGCCACCGCGGCTTTGAGATGGATAATCCACTAGTAATGAACGTTTCGCATATCCGATATCGGAGATAGAAAGGATTTCACCTTCATCTTCACTGACCCAGAAGCAAGAAATCACCTCATCGCCCTCACGAAGCTGAATGCCTCTTACACCGGATGCAACACGGCCCATAGGATTAACTTCATTCTCATGGAATCTAATACTCATTCCTTCACGAGTCACGAGTACAATGTCCTTGTCATTCGTACTAGTAGCCACTGTAATGATCTCATCACCGTCTGCTACCTTACAGGCTGCTACGGCTCCAGAGCGGCTTGTAGAATATTCCTTGAGCTCTG
>DOJM01000456.1:0-1431 GCA_003529225.1 Paenibacillus sp. | reverse complement strand
GTGATAAACACGAGGCTTTGCTGCGGATCATCGAGATTATTGACCGGAATCACGCTAATGATTCCATCCCCTTTAGACAATCCGATAACGTTAACAATCGCAGTACCAGGTTCTTTCCATTTAAACTCTGGAATCTGGTGAACCGGAAGTAAGAAGTACTGCCCCTTGCGCGTAAAGACCAGCAGACTGTCACGGGTATTCACATCGAGCAGCTTAACGATATGATCGCCTTCTTTAACCCCTGATGTATGACGTTCCCCACCAGAGCGGGTAAAGGAAAGCATACTTGTACGCTTAATATAACCGTCTGCGGAAAGTGCTACTAACACATCCTCTGCGTTGACCAGCGCTTCAAGGCTAACCTTAAGCTCCTCAACTTCGCCTTGGATCAGCGAACGGCGATCGATCCCGTATTTGTCGCGGATCTCCAGCAATTCCTTACGGATTACAGCTACGAGCTTCTTGTCACTTTCCAAAATGCCACGCAGATGTGTAATCTTTGCCATCATTTCATCCAATTCTTTTCCNNAAAGTAATCTCCAAATTCGTCAGACGATACAATTGTAAGGTAAGAATAGAATCCGCTTGACGTTCACTGAACCCGAACATCCACACGAGATTGTTCTGAGCATCCTGACGGTTCTTTGATGCTTTGATGGCAGCGATGACCTCATCTAGAATATTCAGCGCCTTAACCAAGCCCTCTAAGACATGAGCACGGTCTTCTGCGCGTTCCAGATCAAATTGGGTGCGATGAGTCACTACTTCACGCTGATGCGCGATATAAGCCTCCAGGATGGCTTTAAGACCAAGCTGTTGCGGAGCCTTGTTGACAATCGCCACCATATTGAAGTTATAGGTGATTTGTAGATCGGTTTTTTTGAGCAGATACGCCAAAACGCCTTGGGCATCCGCTTCTTTCTTGAGTTCAACTACAATCCGAAGTCCTTCTCGTCCACTCTCATCACGAACTTCAGCAATGCCATCGATTTTCTTCTCTAATCGAATATTCTCCATGGAGGTAACTAGTCGTGATTTTACAATCTGGAATGGAACTTCCGNNATTTGTTGCTTGCCGCCACGCATATTTTCAATCTCAGTCTTGGAGCGTAAATAAATACGGCCTTTACCAGTGCGGTAAGCATCCATGATGCCGTCTCCGCCCATAATAGTGCCGCCTGTAGGGAAATCCGGACCTTTCATAAAGGTCATGATATCTTCAAGTTCAATATCCGGCTTCTGCATCACTGCGATACAAGCATCAATAACCTCACGTAGGTTATGTGGCGGAATCTCAGTGGCAAAGCCTGCGGAAATCCCACTCGTGCCGTTTACGAGTAGATTCGGATACCGGGAAGGAACAACCACAGGCTCTTTGGCTGTATTGTCAAAGTTGTCCTTAAACAGCACTGTCCGCTTCTCGATATCACG
>DOJM01000446.1 GCA_003529225.1 Paenibacillus sp. | reverse complement strand
AAGACAGCCGACTTTACCTGCTCAGGAGCCATGGCAACCTGTTCTACAACATCTTCAGTATCAACAGCTACCTCTGCCCGAGCTTCTGTGGATAGCACATTTTCTTCACTATCTACTTTACGCTCACCTGTCTGTTCCTTCTCTATCTGCATTAGCATCTGGACGAGCGACCAACACCCCATTAGCACGAGTATAACAGCGCCAACCTCAGAAGCTGCATGTGGAGACACTACCTTGGCAAGCAGAACACCCACTTGCATAGATACACAGATAACTACCCCCGAACAAAGCGAGATAATCAGAATGGAGAGCAATGGTATTTTCATTTTACGCAGTCCATATGTAATACCAACGCCAAAACCATCCAAACTCAAAGCAAAAGCTAGTAATATTAGTGAAAAAAATGGGCTGAGCACCCGCAATCCCTCCTGTGAAGAACCGGAACACTGAAGAATCCACTTCATTCAGCTTCCGTTCTCTATTAAGCATTCTTCACACAGTATATGGGCGGGACAAGTAGTGGGTGCCAACCTAATTACTTCTTCAGTTATCTGCCTTACGCTGACAGCTTGGACAATAATGCGTGCCGCGGCCACCTACAACCGTTTTCTCAAACATCGTTCCACAGTGGTTACACGGCTGATCTTTACGACCGTAAATCAACAGCTGTTGCTGATAAGTGCCGCTCTCACCTTGACCATTCACATATGATTTTACAGACGAACCACCAGCGTTTACCGCTTCCGTCAGCGTACTGACAATAGCGTGATGCAGCTGATCAAGTTGCTCATCCGAAAGATCTTTGGCGCTGACTTCAGGATGTATCCCTGCACGATGTAACGACTCATCTACATAAATATTACCGATGCCGACGATATATTCCTGATTCAGCAGCAGTGATTTAATTTTTGTGCTTTTGCCTGATACAATCTGCTTAAACCTCTCCGGCGTAAATGATGGCTCCAGCGGCTCCTGTCCTAGCTTATTAAGAGGAGGCAGCTGGAGGTCTTCACCAATCTGAAAAAGATGCATTGTGCCAAACTGACGAACATCCGTGTAACGCAGCTCAGTGCCATCGGTAAAATGGAATATCACATGCGTATGTTTGTCCAGTGGATCTTCGTTCGAAAAAAGTCCGTAACGGCCCTCCATCCGTAAATGAGATACCAGCACCAGACCGTCTAACACGATGCGCAAAAATTTCCCTCTTCGTTCAACATTAACAATGCTATGACCTGCGAGCAGGTTGGCAAAAGCCTGAATATCATCCGGCCGCTGAATAATCCGGGCCAACCGGACGGTTACACTCTCTATCTGCTTTCCATTAACTAAATCATTCAGTGTTCTCTTGACTGTCTCTACTTCCGGTAATTCCGGCATGATGTCTTCACCTCAACTACATTATAGCTGATATGCACACCTTAAAGGGAGCCTATTTCGCTTCGTACCAGTTGCTGCCAAAACTTACCTCTGCTTTAAGCGGCACAGATAACTGCAATGCTCCACCCATTACTTCCGGCAAAAGCGTCTTCATGAGCTCCATTTCATCCTCTGGCACCTCGAATACAAGTTCATCGTGCACCTGAAGCAACATACGGCTCTTTAGCCCTCGCTCAAATAGCGCCTTGTCCATATGCACCATCGCCAGCTTAATAATATCAGCGGCAGTTCCTTGTATAGGTGTGTTCATTGCTGTTCGTTCCGCAAAANNTAACGACGGCGTTCCAGCAGCGTGGTTACATAACCATGTTTCCTTGCATCAACTACGATATCATCCATATATCGACGTACACCTTGGTATACCTCGAAATACTGCTCAATAAATTGAGCGGCTTCTTTGCGAGGAATATTCAAGTTCTGTGACAGACCATAATCACTGATTCCGTACACGATACCAAAGTTAACGGCTTTAGCAGCACGACGCATATTGCTATCAACCTGATCGGCGGTAACTCCAAATACATCCATCGCTGTCTTCGTGTGAATATCCATATCATGGAGAAAAGCTTCCTTCATCCGCTCATCACCGGAGATGTGCGCAAGTACCCGTAGTTCAATCTGCGAATAGTCCGCCGCCAGAATGGACCAGCCCGGTTCGGATGGAACAAACACTTTACGGATTTTACGTCCTTCTTCTAAGCGGATTGGAATGTTCTGCAGGTTCGGAAATTGGCTGCTAAGACGTCCTGTCGCAGCAATCGTCTGCCGATAGAAAGTATGCACCTTACCTGTTTTCGGGGAAATTTCCTTGAGAAGCCCCTCTACATAGGTGGATTGCTATTTGGCAATCGTGCGATATTGTAGAATCAAACGTACCACATCGTGATACGGTGCTAATTTTTCCAGCACCTCTGCGTCTGTTGAATATCCGGTCTTCGTCTTCTTGACAACAGGAAGACCCAGTTTTACAAATAAGATCTCGCCCAGCTGCTTTGGTGAATTCAAATTAAACTCTGTGCCACAAATTTCATAAATCTCGGTGACCAGCTTGGAAATCTGAGTTTCGAATTCTT
>DOJM01000545.1:7670-9534 GCA_003529225.1 Paenibacillus sp. | reverse complement strand
GTTCACACCTGTACGATGGGGCATGGAATAGATCTCTTCCGTTGGCATATTAGCCACGAAATAAACACCTTTATCATTCTCACCGCCGCCGCCACGCCATAGATGACCTTCCGGAAGCTCCACATGCAGATCCGTTCCCGGAGCGCGGTAATGCAGACTTTTATAACGCTTAGCGTTCATTCTATCCTGACTTTCTTTCAATTGACCGATATGTTCTCTCCACGCGGCAACTGGATCCTCGCTACCTACACGATTCATCTGGAATACCGCTTCCCACATAGCCTCTACTCGCTCTTCCTCTGGAAGATCAGCAAACACCTTGTTTGCCCAAGCACGCGTTGGAGCCTTGACGAGAGACCAGCTAATTTTGCTATTACGAGTATATTTAGAGTAGTTCTTACGAGCAACAGCTGCCGCTTTAACTGCTCTTGATACTTTGGAAGAATCAATACCATTGAACAATTCCGGATCTGGTACTTTAATATGTAAGATGGCGCCGTTCTCTTCCGCAAACTTCTCCATCATTTCTGCTTGCCACTGTGGATAGTAATCGAAGGAATCTTCTGGGGCTTTTTCGTAACGAATACGTGTAGTCGCTTCATCGTCCCAATCTACAATCACATATTTAGCGCCTGCTTCATAGGCTTTACCTACAATCAAACGAGTAAGCTCTGCCGTTTCAATAGGTGCATGCACAATTAAGACTTGTCCAGGCTGAACATTTACCCCTACATTTACAACCAGGTTCGCATATTTCTCTAACATTACATCAAAATCTTTCATGATTTCTCTTCCTCCATCTCTATGGTTGCTTTTCTGTCGCACCAAAGCACCGGAGCTCCTTAATTAGCAGACGGTCAGCTTCACTTCTTATTTTAACGCAAAATACGAACAGTTGCGATTCGGGATAAGAAAACGGCTCCCACTAAGGGAACCGCCACGTAAACTTTTATTTTTTATCCACCTGCAGCAATGTTACGGTCTTTAAAGAATAGGTATGCATAATCTTATCCTCAGAGATTACGTTAAGCTTGGTCAAACTTGCTACCTTCGCGGGGTCTGATTTGGAGAGCATACGCCACACTTCAGGGTCTGATAAGGTTTCATATAACTTCAAATCATCATATTCTTTGCGATTTTGCGTCACTAGCTTCACTTTATAGCTTCCGATTTCAGCCTCAGTTGCCCCCTGCTCACTACAATAGCTTAGAATGTCCTGACGAAGATCTGCCAATTCTTTTTCGATTTCCTTTTGCTTTTGCTTCAGTCGATAATACTGCTGTACCTTTTTCTCCATCATCTTCACGCTCCTCTATAGACATATGTATGCCGGAAGCGCTAAATAAATAAGTTGAGTTCCCTATCATAAAATTTTATAATGAGCCGGGAACGCTAGTTTGCAGCAGACTACATTATTCCACAAAAAAACAATGATTCGGCAGGTGACTTATGTTTCATTCTTACTTTTTCCCAATTTCTTATGCCTTTATGATGTTTCCTATAGCGGCATTGATCTTCACACTCCCTTTTCTAATCGTTCAATACCGTAGACACGGCTACATCCATAAGCTTAGAGCTTTAATCCTATACTTACTGCTGCTCTATCTGATGAACGCTTATTTTCTCGTTTTGCTTCCGATGCCATCCTCAAGACATAATTTGGCGCCTTCGGGAAGTATCATGCAGCTCGTCCCTCTTCAATTCATACAAGATATTATAGATGGCTCTAAGATCATACCTGATCAGATTTCAACGTATTGGTCGTTACTGCGTGAGCCTGCTTTTTTACAGGTGATATTTAACATCGCTTTGACCGTGCCGTTTGGATCGTTTCTGGGCTACTATTTTCGAGCACGCTGGGGAA
>DOJM01000545.1:5627-7661 GCA_003529225.1 Paenibacillus sp. | reverse complement strand
CATCTACGGCTTTTTTGACCATCCCTACCGTCTATTTGATGTCGATGATCTTATTACCAACACGCTGGGAGGAATCTTCGGATTCCGAATTGCTATCTGGATAAACGGGTTACTGCCACGCATAGAACAGTTGGATACGAATATCGATCGTTCTGCCAAAAGAGTCTCCTATACCCGCAGAGGGATTGCTTTTCTCATCGACAGTATGGTGTGGATCATAGGGTTTGGTGTACTTTATGGATTCGATATAAAAAGTGCTTTCTGGATTGTAACAGGGATATACTTTATCCTGATTCCAGCTTTCCCTGGTGGGCGGACCTTAGGCAAATGGATTGTACGTATTCGGGTTACGAGCAGTGGTAATCGGGCTTCTTTCTTGGCTCTTATGATCAGATATGGTCTGCTATATTGGGTAATGCTTGGAGCTCACGCTATTGTTATCGATTCTGATGTGACGGGGCTTCTATCTTCACCATTGAGAACGGTCGCTTATCTCTTTGTTCTACTGGCTGATCTAGCTTTCTTTATTCATTTAGTCATTAAGGCATTCAAAAAAGATGACCAGCTATTTTATGAGAAATTAAGCCGAACCTCACATGTTATTTCATGGCCAGAGAAAAGACTACATACCGATGACTCAAACAGCAGCCCTTTAGAAGTTTAAAAATGTTCTCTTTTATATGGTGTTTATACATTGAAAATATTATAATATCAGAAGGTAATGATTCTCAAATTTAGGTGATGAATGAATGGAAACTGCAAGCAGCATGCAATTGCCTAGAAGTCTTCCAGAGGCACAGGGAATTTCATCAGCCGTAATATCCAACTTTATTAGTGTGGTAAGAATCAAAATTTAGGTCTGCACAGCTTTATACTCCTTCGGCATGGGTAATGGCATAACCTATATTCTCGAGGATAACCAATTTTCACTAGCTACTATCTCTATCTCCTTCAACGATGATGAAGCTGAAGTTACTTTAATAACTAAACTTGGTGAAAAGAATGTCTTTCTATTAGGGCGAGGACAATGGCTCGAAAGCTTTGCGCTCATCCTGGAACCTTTCCGAACATGCTAATCCTTAAGCAGCGGATTAATGTGAATATGGGACCGTTTGAATTCGATGATATAATCGGAAGAATACAATAGGTATAATTAATAAAAGAAAGGCCGCTTGGTCCTATGCAGGAACTTAGCGGCCTTATATCACTTTTTTATTCCGAAAAATCAGCTAGCTTCAACATGACTGGGCAATGATCACTACCCATGATCTGACAATCAATTTGAGCATCAATTACATTAAGTGCAAGTCTAGAAGAAGCTAAGAAATAATCAATTCGCCAGCCCACATTCCGCTCTCTCACCTTCGGCATATAAGACCACCATGAATACACTCCCTCTAGCTCCGGGTGAAGATATCTGAACGTATCTATGAAGCCCGACTCTAGCAGTGTACTCATTTTCCCTCTCTCTTCATCCGTAAAACCGGAGTTCCCACGGTTAGCCTTTGCATTCTTGATATCAATATCTTCATGGGCAACGTTTAGGTCTCCACAGACAACAACTGGTTTACACTTGTCCAGTTCTAAGAGATAATTGCGGAAACGGTCCTCCCATTCCATTCTATATTCCAATCGAGACAGATCTCGTTTGGCATTAGGAGTATAGACGTTGACCAGATAAAAATGTTCGAACTCTAAGGTAATGATCCGACCTTCTGCTTCTTCATCTTCTTCCATCCCATATCTCGCAGAGATCGGCTTGATTTTAGTGAATATTGCCGTACCGGAATAGCCCTTTTTCACTGCGTAATTCCAGTATTGATCGTATTCTTCGCCATGCTCCAGTGTAATTTGCCCTTCCTGAAGCTTTGTTTCTTGAACACAGAAAATATCCGCATCTACTTGTTTGAAATAGTCATTAAACCCTTTTTGGACACAGGCCCGAAGGCCATTAACATTCCATGATACCAGCTTTATCATCGGCTTTTCTCCTTACATTTTGCTTTAATAATTCTCAGTTTATCATAGTTTTAT
>DOJM01000545.1:0-5615 GCA_003529225.1 Paenibacillus sp. | reverse complement strand
ATTAATACGTGAGGTAAAAAACTTATGAATGCTCCAACACTATTACGAGGGTTTAACTTTTTGTATTTTGCGCTTCTGGCTATGTTCATTCCTTTTCTGCCAGTCTATCTAGGGGAGCAAGGTCTAAATCCGGCGCAAATTGGATTCATTATTGGTACTGGAGGGTTTGTTACCATTATTGCTCAACCCTTATGGGGGATGATCAGTGACAAAACAAGAACGATCCGCAAAGTGCTGTTAATTCTGTTGTTATGCTCTGCGGTGACGGGATACTTTTTATTCGATTCTAGCAGCTACGTGCGACTTATTCTTTTTGCGATGCTGCTCTATTTTTTCTTAATGCCTATCGATCCGCTAGCTGAAAGCCTGAATTTCCGGATCTCTGAGGCAGCTGGAATTAGCTATGGTTCGATACGTACATACGGTGCGTTGGGGTACGGTGTTATGGCCTTACTCACAGGTTATGTGATGAGTTATTTCGGTTCACAAGGGATGGCCTTGCTGTTTGTCGCGATTAGTCTTACAAGCTTTTTGGTCAGCTGGTTCATGCCAGATGCTCCGGTGACCGGTAAACCGGTCACACTTGACAGCCTGAAGCATTTTCTTAGCAACAAAGAAACACTCCTATTTCTAGTACTCATATTTATTAGCTCCGTTCCCGCACGTATGAACGATACCTTCCTTGGGGTTTATATTCGCGAGCTTGGTGGCAGTCCTGAATTAGTTGGTCAATCGTTCTTTATCGCCGCAATGAGTGAAATTATTGTGTTTGCCTTAAGCTTTTGGTGGCTGCGCAAAGGAAAAGAGCTAATCATTATTTCGATTTCTGGAGCCTTTTATTTTCTTCGATTCTTTATTTCGGCCTGGATTTTGGATCCGCATTTATTAGCTTATCTACAGATTCTACAAATCCTTACCTTCCCGGTATTCTACTCTGCAGCTATTCAGTATCTATATAGTATTGTGCCTGTGGAATGGCGTGCTACGGGTCAAACTGTGTTGGCGCTACTGTTTTTCGGTGTATCAGGTATTCTCGCTTCTTATGCTGGTGGAGCATTATATGAAGCCTTTGGCGGTAAGGTCCTTTACTTAACAATTTCCGTGATGTCATTTATCGGTATGCTGTTCGGATTGATATTGTACAGAATCTATGGCAAAAAGACCACTGCTTAGCTCATTCTATAACTGGACAAATAAAAAAACACGGGAACATCACTAAATGTGAGGGCTCCGTGTTTTTTTATCTATTAGCCTCCGATAGCAATCGCAGTGAAGGTAATCGGACCAATCACTCGTGCTGTAGAAGCTGCATTACGATTCTCTACAATTAATTGATAGTTTTGTGTGCCCAGAGGAGCATGCTCTATCATTTGCAAAGAAACCAGTGAATACTCATCCACTCCATTAAATGCATCTCCAGCAAGTGCATAGTAAATTTCAGTGCCTGCACGCCATAGGCGAACAATGATTTCTGGCTCCCCTACGATAGAACGATAGCCGAATGTTGCGGTCAATTCCANNGTTGCTGAAGCTGGGTTAGCTGGATCAATATAGACTGAGGTAGTAGCAATAGAAACTCCTGCTGGAGTTGTTGGAACAGGAATATTCACCCCATTCGCAATTGGTGTTACTACGGTTGCATTGTAATCAATAATCGTTTTAGCCATTCTTTTCATCTCCTTCTCTTGTGATACTCTATTCTATGAGATCTAAGAGAAACGGCTTGGACGAATAGATCGACCAAAAACACAATTTTGATTTTCGCTTTCTTTGTCATTCTATTGTTTGATGCTCCATAAGCTGCTTCAGCTTGATTTCAGTATTCGAATCTGCGGCTGGAGTATAAATACTACAACGTAAATCTATGCTGCCTTGAACCTGTAACGAGGTTAAATGAAATAACATTTTCCCTGCTTTGGCATGTCGGAATTCCAGTAGTACATCTGGAGCAGAGCTTACTCGACTTTGTTCCCACATTTCATTAAACGCTGGATGCAGTCCCTTTAATTCCTCTATAAATTCATCGTACCAACGATCCTCTACATATTGTCCATAATAAGCTCTAAAGATGGATAGATAACCACTTACGAATTGTTCCCAATTTACGGCTAAACGTCTGAACTCCTTGCGAACAAATAATAGACGAATCATGTTTCTCTCCTCAATAGGTAGCTTAGAGAAATCGAGAAACACATGAGCTGCTGCCTCATTCCACCCTACAATCCCGCAGCGTCTGTCCGAAATAATCGTGGGACAGGTCTTAAGCTCCTGCAATATTTTCTGTAAAGAAGGACTGATTACAGTGGATTGTTCTTGCTGAAGTAGAACGTTTCCTGTTCCTGTCTCTAATGCTAGCGCAAAAAGATACTTCCGCTCATCCGGAGTTAGCTGTAGCGCAGTGGCTATACAATCTAGAACAGACGAAGATACTTTAATATCCCGGCCCTGTTCTAGCCACGTATACCAGGTACTGCTTACCCCCGCTAGCTGTGCAACTTCTTCCCTGCGAAGTCCAGGCGTTCTCCTGCGTGTGCCTTCTGGCAGCCCAACAGAGCTGGGTGAGATCGCCGCACGGCGTGCTTTTAAGAAATCTGATAATGCCTGCAATCTCGTCTGATTAGCCATACGCTTCCTCTCCTTTCTGTTACATTCTTTAGTATAGTACAAATTATACTAGGATAAACGATAACTTGTAATAGGATAAAATAAGTGGAAAAATACCTATATACACTTCTTGAGGAGGTTCATTATGGAACGCGTAGTTATTACAGGCATGGGCTTAATCTCGCCCCTTGGAAATACAATAGAGAAATTTTGGGATCGTCTAGTTTCTGGTGAGTCGGGTATTTCCCCAATCNNTCATTTGATACCTCTATCTTTAAGACAAAGATCGCGGGAATCGTGCATGATTTCGATGCGGAGGCCAGATTTGGCCGTAAAGAAGCACGCAGAATGGATAGATTTAGTCAGTTCGCACTCGCAGCCGCTGAAGATGCCTGGACACATTCCGGTCTACAGCTTGATAAGATTGACAAGGAACGTCTCGGAGTTTATGTAGGATCAGGCGTTGGTGGGATTCAAACCTTGATGGAGCAAGGGAATGTGCTAAAGGGCCGCGGACCAGATCGGGTCAGCCCCACTTTAATTCCCATGATGATCTCCAATATGGCTGCGGCGATGATCAGCATTAAATTAGGAGCATTAGGTCCTACAATGTCTCCAGTAACTGCCTGCTCTATTGGAAATACGGCCATCGGTGAAGCCTTCCGGTTGATCCGTTATGGAGGTGCCGACATCATAATTGCTGGTGGATCAGAAGCAGCAATTACTGAAATCTCCTTAGCCAGTTTCGGCAATGCCACCTCCTTATCTACTCGAAATGAGGAGCCGATTAGGGCGAGTCGACCTTTTGACGGGGAGCGTGACGGATTTGTTATCGGTGAAGGTGGCGGAATAGTTATTCTGGAATCACTTTCTCATGCGCAGCGTAGAAACGCGAAGATTCACGGAGAGGTTATCGGTTATGGTGCCAGCTCTGATGCCTATCATATGGTCGCCACCCATCCAGAAGGAATTGGTGCATATCAAGCGATGAAGCTGGCCCTGAATGAAGCTAAAATCCAACCCGAGGAGGTGGATGTAATTAGTGCTCATGCCACGAGTACAGTAGTAGGTGACCGCTCTGAGNNAAAGAAGTTATTCGGTGATCAAGCCTACCAGATTCCCGTAACCGCTAATAAGTCCATGACTGGACACGCCTTAGGGGCGGCCGGTGGCCTAGAAGCTATAGCCCTGATTAAGAGCATTCAAGAAGGAATCATCCCCCCTACCATTAATCAGGAGGTCAAAGATTCCATCTGTGATCTGGATTATGTCCCGAACATTGCGCGAAAATCTGATCTTACTATAGGAATGTCTAACTCTTTTGGTTTCGGTGGGCATAATGCTGTCATTGTGATTCGAAAGTTTGAAGACTGACCATTCATCCATAAACGGGGTTCCAGCTTAGTCATTCTCAGGACTAATTGGAACTCCGTTTCTATTGCCAATTTTCAAAAAAACCTATTTTCCATCGTTGATACATGCCTCCCCCAGATAGAGATACCTTCCTTGGAAACCGCAGTAAACGTCATAACGTTACTAGCTGTTGCTTCATTCCACTCTTTCAGGAACACCCCATTATAAGTAGAACCGTCAATGGNNAATCAGCTCCGACTGCACGATATCAGCCGTAATGTCTTTGTTATGGTTCACATATTTATATTTGCCTGAAATTTGCTCTTTTGTGTATTTCTCTATGGTCTCTCCGCCATAACGGTGTGGGGCTACAACCGGCCAACCCTCACTGTTCATAAACATCTGATGAACTCTTACCTCATGCTTTTCTCCACGATTCGGGAACCTTGTATGGAAGATCAGATAATACTTGCCATTCTCTTCATCATAAAACACTGAGTTATGACCTGGTGATACATATCCTTCTCCACTCACTGGCAGCTCGTCATCCGTATTTAGGAATTCGAAGTTCCCCATTAGCTTCACTCCGTAAGGAGCATATGCTGGATCATCGAACAATACCGTAGGAGATCCTTGTGCATTAATCATATCCTGACCCTCAGAATCTTCGAAAGGTCCATCAGGTGCCTTTGAACGAGCTACACGGATGTTATATCCACCGTCTTCAGCCAGACCACCGAAGGATAGGAACAAATAGTAGTAATCCGTTTCCGGACTGTATAGCATATATGGAGCTTCTATCCGAGCATGATTCGCACCCAGGAGCTTTTTGCCATAACCTTGATCTNNGAAACCTGTATTAGCATCTAGTTCCATAATAAAAATACCACCGGAGTAAGAGCCATAGACCATCCACAGCTTCCCTTCTTTATCAAAAAATACATCCGGATCTACTACATTCGGCTTTTGAGTGGCATCATATATTTCTCCATCATCACCCATACCCATCATACCTGACTTCAGAATGACGCTCATATTCTTATATGGTCCCTCAGTATTGTCCGACACAGCTATGCCGAGTGCAGACAACGGGGAATCCCCTTTACAAGCATTGTAATACATATAGTATTTGCCATCCGTCAATTAGATAACATCGGGTACCCATAAGGTATCCGTAATAGTCAATCCTTTTATTTAATTAAGTTCGCATTAATTCATATTTACTTAAATAATAATAAACATTCATACACATGGAAAAAACGCCAAGCCATCGAATTGGCCTGACGTTTCCTTTTATATTTTTACGTAAAATAATCTGTTTAATTAGCGCCTTCTTGTACCAGAACTGGCTCTGGATAAGCGTTCTTAAGCACACGCTGTCTATTCTTAACAACTGCCGGCGGTTCCAANNACTTCACCATATGGGTATCCGAAACCTTATACATTGGAGGCTCTTTCTCCATATCGATCTGCATAGTGTAAGTGCTACGTAGTGCAAAAGCATCGCCCTTAGGCGGTTTGATCAAATCTGGAGGAGTACCAGGAATTGCAGTTAGCAAAGATCCTTTGCTCTCTAGACTTGGCATGGAAGCTAGCAAGCCCCAAGTGTATGGGTGTCTTGGATCGTAGAAGATCTCTTCCGCTGTTCCCATTTCCAC
>DOJM01000544.1:2604-3036 GCA_003529225.1 Paenibacillus sp. | reverse complement strand
AAGCCTTTTGAAATCTCACCTTTCTACAATCCTAGAGTAACTACAGTATTAAAAGAGGGACAGGTGATTACGGTTGAACCCTTCCTTTCTACTGGAGCAGATTACGTGGAGCAGCAGTCGGATGGATGGACACTGAGTGTCGTAGACAATGGCCGGGTAGCGCAGTTTGAACATACGATTATTGTGACTAAAGGTGAGCCTATTATTCTTACCAAGCCATAAAGAGGAGAGTGCGAAATTGAAAATCGCCTTTATACTTTTTGACGGGGTTACGTTCTTAGATTTTGCGGGGTTTTATGATGTTATTTATCGATTGGGGCAATTTGAAAACGGCAAAAATTTGTCTTGGGATATATGTGCAGCTTCGAAGGAAGTGACGGATGAGTTTGGTTTCACAGTTAAAGCTGGAAAAGTGCTGCCAGAGCTTTCGTC
>DOJM01000544.1:797-2511 GCA_003529225.1 Paenibacillus sp. | reverse complement strand
GAAGAAGTTGTGGAGACCCGTATTGTGCATGATGGTAATGTGATTACAGGTGGTAGAGTTTCCACTTCCATTGATCTGGGGTTATATCTGATTTCACACTTGGCTGGAGAAGCAACGATGAATTCGGTAAAAAAGCAGATTGATTATCCATACGAGATGCAGGGGATTGTTCGAATCTAAAGGTAAATACCGGAGGGACCAGAGATGCTGGACAAAAAANNGAGGCAGAAGCTGGGGTGAATGATCCCCGTGAGTTTCTGCCGTTTTGTGCGGTTAGAGCGTTGGGTGCTTATTACAGCTACGCTAAAGAAGATCAGCAAGTTATGATTCAGAGCATCATTAAGACAGCTATGAACGACTCTAGGTGGAGGATGCGTGAAGCGTCTGCTATGGCGCTGCAAAGTATAGGGGAGGATGGCTTTGCCCTTGTCAGGCAGCTGATCGACATGTGGGAGGAGGGTGCGAATGGGTTTGAACAACGAGCTTTTGTAGCAGCGTTAGCGCATCCTCCTCTTTTAAAAAAGAAAGAGAATACGCTTTATTGTCTTCAGTTGGCTACTCGAATCATGGAGAGTATGGGTAGTGGGGAAGTACAATATGAGGACGCTGAGCATTTTCGTGTATTATCTAAGGGACTTGAATACAGCTTAAGCGTATTTGTGGCGAGTGAACCTGAAGCGGGTTTTGCCATGCTGGAGAAATTCGCTAAGAGCCCTGATAACCGAATTATTAAGATTGTGAAGAGTAATCTTGGTAAGTCGCGTTTGAGTAAAAAGTATGCTCTACAAGTTGCTGAGATCCTTAAGAGTTTGACAATACAGGAGAGAACATGAGGATCAGCTCTCCATTGAAATTATGAAGTGTAGTTTTACATGCATTTAACATGCCACATATGCTTAAGTGATATAACAGAAGGAACTAGGTGAAAAGGTGGCTGTTAGATGAAACTAAGTAAAGAGGAAAAATCATGGATTTTATATGACTGTGGAAATTCGGCTTATTCGATGGCGGTTACAACGGCTTTACTTCCCATTGTTTTTGGGATGTTTTCGAATGTTAACAGCAGCATGGATTTGGGGTATTTTAATTCCATAGCGAGTATTTTGGTGGCCATCCTTAGCCCGATTTTAGGGACGATGGCAGATTATAAAGATAAGAAAAAACGATTCTTCATATTTTTCTCATTGATCGGCGTGAGAGCTACTGCTTCGCTGGCATTCGTTGCACCTGCGAGTGGGCAGTGGCAGTTATTGATTGTATTTTATATTTTGTCAGTCATAGGTTTTGCCGGGGCCAATATTTTTTATGACTCTTTTCTGGTGGATGTAACCACGGATGAAAGGATGGATAAGGTATCCTCAAAAGGGTTTGCTTTTGGATATATCGCCAGCGTTATTCCATTCGGTATCAGCCTACTGCTGATTCTGTTTATGGGGATGGATAAATCGATCGGCTATCAGATTGGATTTATAATCACTGCCCTTTGGTGGGGACTGCTGACCATGCCTATGATCAAGGATGTGCAGCAAAGATATTACATAGAACCTGAACCAAAACCGATCATTAATAGCTTCAAAAGACTGGGAGACACGTTTAAAAATGTCAGACAGCATAAAGTAGTATTTGTATTCTTGATCGCCTACTTTCTCTATATTGATGGGGTAGATACGATTATTAAAATGGTAGTGCCATATGCCACATCGGTACTGGGTGC
>DOJM01000544.1:408-711 GCA_003529225.1 Paenibacillus sp. | reverse complement strand
GGATTCAGGCACTCAGCAGATCTTATTATGCGAAGATTATTCCTAAGGAAAAATCCAATGAATTCTTTGGGTTTTACAATATTTTTGGCAAGTTTGCGGCGATTGTTGGCCCTGCTGTAATGTCTTTAACGACTACCCTAACAGGCAATGCTAAATTTAGTATTTTAGCGATTATCCCACTATTTATTATTGGATTCTTCGTATTTATAACTTTACCAAAAGAGCAGCTAGAACAAGATGATCCGAAGGGACTTATCCTATGAAGTCAAGCAAAGAACAAACGGCAATGGCTAAACATCTGAT
>DOJM01000544.1:0-301 GCA_003529225.1 Paenibacillus sp. | reverse complement strand
CGAAATTGATTAAGAGCGGAGCGCATAGTAATCAATTAAAAAGTGTATATCCCACGCTCACTTATGTGGTGCACACTACGATAGCAACCGGTGTATATCCGGATAAGCATGGTATCCACCATAACAATCCATTTCAGCCGTTTGTGAAGGAAAAGGAGCAAAGCTGGTTCTGGTTTCGAAATGCGGTAAAGGTGCCCACGATTTACGATGCTGCGCGTGAGCATAACATGAGTACCGCCGGGATCCTCTGGCCGGTATCAGGGAAATCCTCAATCCAATACAATATTCCTGAAATTAGAGC
>DOJM01000179.1 GCA_003529225.1 Paenibacillus sp. | reverse complement strand
GAATCTGAACATTTCGCATACATTACAATAAGGTACCTGCCCTTCCCCATCGCTTTCTTTCATTACTAACGCTGTTCCACATTCTAGACAATATTTCAAGCTGATCTCTTCCTTCTATAATAAAGTAGTCAATACCTATTCCAGTTGCGGTGGAACACGATGTTGCGTAGCTTGTTCAAATCCGTAGGCTATGGATAGGAGTGTAGGCTCACTATAGGCTTTTCCGGAAAAAACTACACCAAAGGGACCCCGAGTAGGATCACCATCAGCATCAATAATGCCCTGTGCTACATACCCTGCCGGAACGGTAATTAACGGATACCCCAAGCGTGCCGCAATATACATACCATCTACATCACCTGGCAGTAATAGCGCATCCAAACTATATTGTTCCAACACGTAATCTATTCCTTGCTCGAGCGCTAGCTTTCTGTATTCTTGTTTCTTTTGCTGATACTCTTCTTCAGTTAAAGTTACTTCCTCTGACCTAGTTAATGTGTCTTGCCCATATTGTAATGCGATTTCAGCATGGATCTCATTATACGCTATCAGTTCTTGCAAAGAGTGAATCGGAACGGAATCATCTACTTGCGATAAATACGCATTGAGCCCCTTTTTAAATTCATAACAGATCACATCATTATTCCAGTTTTGTTGTTCAACGTAAAGCGTAACCGGATCTATAATCGAAGCCCCTTCATTCTTCAAAGTCTGGATAGCTGCTTCCATAATTGAAAGTCGCTCTGCATCTAAATGGTTATAATAATGCCGTGGGATGCCTATTCTTGCTTGCCGTATAAAGCTTTTATCTAAAAATGGAGTATAGTCCGTAAAAGCATGCTTCTCGCTCGATATTGTTGCTTCATCCTTGTCATCTACTCCCGTTAATGCCCCCAAAATAATCGCCGCATCCGTAACCGTTTTAGCAATAGGTCCAGGAGTGTCTTGGCTAACTGAAATAGGAATCACTCCAGTACGACTGACTAATCCGACCGTTGGTTTGATCCCGACGAGTGCATGCTGACAGGCTGGCCCAACAATGGATCCTGCAGTTTCCGTTCCTATCGATGCTGCTGCCAAATTCGCCGCAATAGCTGCCGCAGGTCCAGAACTAGATCCGCTGACAAATACGCTCCCAGGCCCGTAAGGGTTCAGCACTAGCCCTCCCCGGGANNAGACATAAAGTTAGACCACTCCGACATATTCGCCTTTCCAAGCAAAACAGCTCCTGCCGACCGAAGCTTCGCAGCTACGAAGGAATCTTTTGCCGCGAATGATCCTGCTAAAGCTATTGACCCAGCACTCGTATGCATCTCATCCGCAGTATCTATATTATCCTTCAACAATATAGGAATACCGTGTAGACTTCCCCGACTTCCTTGTTCCCTACGTTCAATATCCAGTGCTCTAGCGATGTCTTTAGCCTCTGGATTGATTTCTAAGATTGCGTTTATGTCTATATCGTACTTATGAATCCGTTCCAAATAGGCTGCTACCAAATCTTCTGAGCTGACTACGCCTGCTTCCATAGCCGCTTGCAGCTTTGCAATATCCGCTTCTAATATCCATTCCTGAATTTTGATCTTCATCAGAGCAGCTCCCTTTCTTATATTTCAAAATAGTGTAATTCTCCCTAGCATAAACCTACCATAAATGATTACGTCAATGACATGACCAATTTGACTATAATTATTTAAACCTGTGATTTGACTCCCTTGGCTACAGATGATAGGGTATTTTCGAAGTTAAATTTTTCCGGGAGGGAATGCCCATGACGGAAGTAAAGCTCAGTATCGAATACNNTACGACGAATTTGAGGAAGGCCAAAGAATCGGCACAGAAATTGAGAAGCTTAGCAGCAGCCCCGAAAGTTCTTCGCTGAACAGCCTAATTATCGGCGATTGGGGACAAGCCTACGAAAATAGTTCAGAAGAAGTTGTAGAGTCACTGGTTACGCATAGTGCTAGTTTCCCTGCTTTGCGCAAGCTTTTCATAGGCGAGATGGGCTATGAGGAATGCGAGATTTCTTGGATTACCCAAAGCGATCTATCGCCGTTGCTCCCTGCTTTTCCAGAGCTACAGTCACTCACGATTCAAGGTGGGAATGAGCTGAGCCTCTCAGAACTCAAACACAACAAGCTAGAAGAACTGATTATTATAAGTGGTGGCTTAGGTAAAGCCGTTCTTGAACAGATTGCAACTAGCCAATTGCCGAATTTGCGCAAGCTGGAGCTATATCTCGGCGTAGATAACTACGGATTTGACGGCAGCCTAACAGATCTTCTCCCTCTTATAGAAGTAGGAAAGTTCCCTAAGCTTACTTATCTAGGTTTAAAAAATAGCCAGATCCAAGATGAGATCGCAGGTGCATTAGCAAATGCTCCTATTCTGGATCAGCTAGATACGCTTGATCTATCACTCGGTACCCTAAGCGATGAGGGGGCGGAATTGCTTCTAGCCAGCGACAGAATCAAAAAATTAAAAGCATTAAACCTAAGCCATCATTATATGTCTGACGAGATGATTAGCCGCTGGAAGCAAAGTGGATTGCCTGTTGATGTTAGCGACAAGCAGGAAAGCGATGATGAGGAAGACTGGCGTTATCCTTCCATCACAGAGTGAGCCTCTCATGAGGCCGATGATCGTTATCGGTATTCCCGGTGATAAACGGACTAGCGGCATCCAGCAAGCGCGTTCCGATCTTGGAATGCCCCCTGCCATCATTTTATCCTACGCTGAGTTTCTGCAAGGAAGATCGTTAGGTGATCTTATGGAAGAGCAGAAGAAACAGATATCCCGGCAGCCCTCGGTTTATAACGGAGTAGATCTCAGTGCAGCTCCCCCGCTACTGAGACTGGAATCGCCTGGAAGCAGCTTCGAGATAGAACGAGCCATTATCGCTCTGGGTGCACCGGATTCGGATGATATGGACGATTCCCTTCATCCCTTCGCCGATAGACCTGATCCGCGACCACTCCGCGTGAAGGTAGCCCGTCAATTGAAGGAAATGCAAGGTGTCCTGCATCATCCATCTCAATGGTTCCGTGGCTACTGCCGAATGCTGGCTAGACTACAGCGAGAGGCCAACACCGCGTGTCCAGGTTCGCTGTGGTTAAATGACCCTACTGACATTGCAGCCATGACCGATAAACGCCAGACACAACGGATTCTGAGCGAGGCAGGGATTCCAATCCCTCGCCCAGTAGGCGAAGATCAGCAGCCTACGGATTATGACTCTCTCCGGGAGATGATGTTATCCCGGCGCATGCACCGGGTATTCATTAAGCTGGCCTTCGGCTCTGCGGCCTCAGGAGTGATCGCCTATCAGATCCATCCTGTGACAGGTGCCGAAATTGCCTTAACAACAGTGGGGGTCGAGGATTATATCACTCGACCACCCATTTACTATAATTCCGGTAAACTGCGTCGGTACACGGATACCGCCACGATCTCGGGAATTATGAACTGGATTTACCAGCACGGTGCTTATGCTGAACAATGGATCCCTAAAGCGGGGCTTAAGGGAAAAGCCTTCGATATTCGCCAGCTAGTCGTTCTCCGCGAGGCTTGCCACGCGATTGCTCGGGTCAGCCCTACTCCGATTACGAATCTGCATTTACGCAACCAGCGGATGTCTCTTTCGGAAGCCGGTCTGTCTGAACCCATTCAAGAGCAAGTGCGGAATACTGCCGTGCAAGCACTGGCTGCTTTTCCCCGTTCCGGGGTAGCCGGAATAGATGTACTGGTATCCGGGGGTTCACAGCAATGTTTTGTCGCGGATGTCAATCCGTTTGGCGACTTGCTGTACGATGTGAAATACCGCGGCTGCAGCACCTACGAATGGGAAATGAAGGTATTGTCGGCTAGAGACTATATCACACCTCCCTCTACACCGCTTATAAAGGAAGGATTATCTTAAATGGATATGAACACCATCGTCGGCACGCNNGAGGAAGAGAACTGCCCGAACTTGTGCGGAACCGGCCCTTGGGAGAAAAGACATACCCCAGGCAGTTTCACCTATGCGGCTCATCATGCCTTCTTCGGCGGCTTCTTGCCTACTCCAGCCACAACGGATAAGACAGAACATATCCGCATGTTCCATTCCCGAAACACCGGAATGAAGACACATCCCCATACCTGGCTGTTCGATACACCCGATATCGTATCCGG
>DOJM01000445.1:4212-4525 GCA_003529225.1 Paenibacillus sp. | reverse complement strand
CAGTAAATGGAAAAGTGTTGGAGATGAGCTATTTACGAATAAATTGGGCGTCGTTGCCCTCATTACTTTAATCATCTTCACACTGGGCTCTATATTTGCTTTTTTATCTGGACATGATCCGAATGCGATGGATGTTCTGGCACGTCTGAAATCGCCGGGAGCCGATCACTGGTTCGGGACGGATGACTATGGCCGGGATTATTTTGCCCGCGCATTATATGGTGGTCGGGTATCCTTGCTAGTTGGCTTTGCTTCAATGATCATTGCTACAGGCATAGGTGTGACGGTGGGTGTAATCAGTGGATTCTTTGGC
>DOJM01000445.1:0-4178 GCA_003529225.1 Paenibacillus sp. | reverse complement strand
CTTGATGTAGTGCTGTCCATTCCTTCTTTCCTGGTTCTGCTGCTGCTTAGCGTATTCCTGAAGCCAAGTGTAGGGAATATCATCATTATTATTGCATTATTAATGTGGATGAATATCGCCCGTGTCATTCGGGCAGAGACGATGACGATCAAAGAACGGGAATATGTACTCTATGCAAAAGCCTCCGGACAGAGCAATTTCGGAATTATTTGGCGTCATATTCTTCCGGGGTTAGTCCCGGTTGTCATTGTAGGTGCGACGAATAATATCGCTTCGGCAATTATGATGGAATCCTCCTTAAGTTTCCTGGGGTTTGGGGTACAGCCTCCGAATGCGACTTGGGGCAGTATGCTTAACAATGCGCAGGGGTACATCGCGCAAGCGCCATATCTGGCTTTATTCCCTGGATTATTGATACTATTAACGGTACTGAGCTTTAATGTTTTGGGTGATATTTTGCGGGTAGGCTTTGAACCGAAGCTGATCCGAAGATAGGAGTGTGAAGACATCATGACGGAACGGCTATTGTCTGTCGAGGATTTGAAGGTTTCGTTCCATACAAGGGACGGAGAGAATCAAGCAGTTCGCGGCGTTAGCTTTCATATAGATGCTGGTGAGACGGTAGGAATCGTCGGAGAATCTGGTAGTGGGAAGAGTGTGACTGCCAAGGCGATTATGTCATTAATTACACCTCCGGGTAAAATTATCGGTGGAAATATTAATTTTCGTGGTGAGAATTTATCGAACCTTTCGGAAAAAGAGTGAAGAAAGCTGCGCGGTAACCGCATAGCAATGGTGTTTCAGGACCCCATGACCTCTCTTAATCCTGTAAAAAAAATCGGCCAGCAGCTTACGGAAGTCATCCGTCGGCATCGGGGTTTAAATAAGCAAGAAGCGCTTAAAGAGGCAGCAAGTATCTTGCGTCAGGTAGGTATTAATAATCCTGAACAGCGGCTGCAGCAATATCCGCATGAATTCAGCGGCGGGATGCGCCAGCGGGTCATGATCGCCATGGCTCTTTCCTGTAAGCCAGAGCTATTGATTGCGGATGAGCCGACAACTGCGCTCGATGTAACAATACAGGCGCAAATTCTCGATCTTTTTAAAGAGTTGAAGAATAATACCAGTACAGCTGTAGCGCTCATTACCCATGACTTGGGTGTGGTTGCACAGGTATGTACACGGGTTATTGTAATGTATGGTGGACTTGTGATGGAGGAAGGCACGGTGGAGGATATCTTTTATCGCCCACAGCATCCTTACACGAAAGGTCTGCTTCGCTCGATTCCAAAACGTGACGGTAAGTCGCGGGAACGCCTTATCCCTATCGAAGGTACACCTCCGGATTTGCTGAATCCTCCTTCGGGGTGTCCATTTATGGAACGTTGCCCTAATGCTTTTGCCCGTTGCAGCGAACGTCCTCCGGTCATCGAATTATCGCCTGGCCATCGTTCGATCNNGTTGAAGGGAGCGGTTCTGTTGAGTGATAATAAGATTCTAGTGGACGTAAATAATCTGAAGAAACATTTCTCCAAAGGCAAGGATATATGGGGACGTAATACATCTGTGCTTAAGGCGGTAGATGGCGTAAGCTTTCAGATTCGTCAGGGGGAGACCTTTGGACTGGTCGGAGAATCAGGGAGCGGCAAGTCCACGGTTGGACGCTGCTTGCTGCGATTGTATGACTATACAGACGGTGAAGTGTCTTTTGACGGGCAGCCGCTGAGCAAGCTTGGAGAGAAGCAGCTTAAGCCTTTTCGCAGACGGATTCAATCGATTTTTCAAGATCCGTATTCCTCGTTGAATCCAAGCCTAAGTGTTCTTGATCTGATCAGTGAGCCTATGAAAATCCACGGGATTCACGAAGGCGACGAACGTATAGAGGCTGTTGCGGCACTGCTGGATAAGGTGGGTTTAAAAAGAGAGCATCTTTATCGCTTCCCTCATGAATTCAGTGGTGGGCAACGCCAACGGATATCGATCGCTCGAGCGTTATCTGTGAAACCTGAATTCGTAGTGTGCGATGAACCGATCTCAGCGCTGGATGTATCTGTTCAGGCTCAGGTCGTGAATATGCTGGAGGATTTGCAGTCGGAATTCGGGTTAACCTACCTCTTTGTTGCGCATGATCTGTCGATGGTACGGCATATTTCGGACCGGATTGGCGTGATGTATGGCGGTCGTCTCGTAGAGGTAGCCGAAAGTGATGAACTGTACGAGAACCCTATTCATCCTTATACGAAGGCGCTGCTGTCTTCGATTTTGGAGACAGACCCTAAGCGGGCTAATCAGAGAATTATTTTAGATGGATATTCGGCAGAGTACGGCAGGGCTGAGACCTCTACATTGCAGGAAGTGAGTCCGGGTCATTATGTTGCCTATGATTTCACGGAATAAGTAGTATCAATATACAGGTATGGGGGGAACCAGGATGTCAGACAATTTGAACCGGGTAAGGTTATCCCAGTGGGATNNCTTCGTAAAGTGGCGGAGGGCGATTTGCCCGTTGACGAGAGTGAATATGAATTTGATTATAAGCAGTTGACCACTTTACAAACGGAGCAGCCAGAATTGTTCGAGAAAGCGGTGAAGACAGGCTATCAGATCAAATACAACACGATTCGTGGCATTCGTAGCTGGATATGGGTTGCTCTTGGTAAAGAGGGAGAGCTGGAGCTTGAAGAGGGTAAAGAAGCGGTAGAAGTAGCTTTGACTGTGGCTGAGAAGGAACATCTGGAATCTGTGCTGTCTTTCGGCTGGCAGATTCACGGCGGAGCCGGTGTGGAAGACGAATCCAGCGCTAACGCAAGCTACCGGATCGAACCGATTCAACGATAACCTCTCCGAGAGAGAAGAAACAAAGAGAGAACGCCCTTACCTTTTCCTCATGGAAAGGATAAGGGCGTTCTTGGTTAGTTCACTTCAGCTCGGCCACGCCGGAAGCTGATTTCTGCTTTGCCGGTGTGCAGCTGCCACATATGCCAGAATACAAACGGAACAATCATAATAAAGTTGATGATTCCCCAATAGTTCATGACGTCTGCATTGTACCACGACGAAGCATCCATTAGTGTAGGGAAGAGGTTAACGAAGCAGGCACGTAGAAGTAGATGTGCCGCTAATGTATAGACCCGCGCAATGATGTAGAGTTCTGGGCGGCGTTTAATGATGGGATAGAGCTCTGCCGCGAGAAGAATGCATAGCGAGCTTGCAAAGAACTTCGGACTCTCAGCATAGACGAAGGCTGCGTTCCAAGTTGTATAGAGGAAGTTCCAGCCGATCGTCGTATACACAATAAGATCGCCGTGCGATTGCGTGGAAATCTTCCAGTATTTTGGCGCAAAAGGGATGGTTATACATAATAAGAGGCCGGTTAGCGCGTTGAACGTATTCCCCATTGTAAAGTCTTTAATGGTCGCTTCCATAATATTAAGGAATAGCACGCCATATACGAACCACAATACCCAATCCTTCTGCAACGCATTCCAGAACCGTCCTTTTCGTTTCTCGTAGTTAGCGATACGAATGAATCCTACAAATATCGTAGGCAGAATTACACTTAAAATCTTGGCCCAGCGAAACCAGCCTTCCACACCACCCATAAGCCATAAGGGAAAGGTGAGTAAAGAAGCAATCCAGAACCAGTGGGCAAACTTATAATGTTTGCGCATGATACTGACAACAATAAGAAGTAGAACTATGTAGCCGATCATACTAACGCCGTACTGCCATGCAGGAATATCCATGATAAACCTCCTTTTTTTGTGAAAGCGTAATCAAATTGTGCCAATACTAAGCTTCAACCCTACGAAGCTTGGTTAAATCAAAAACATAGNNATAACAACTGTTCGGTTTTATTATATTAGGAAGCCGTTTGTCTTGTCTGTGTTAATTAACACACACAAAACAAATTAGATTCAGTACTCTTTTCATATAAAAAAATTCGCAATAAGCGATTCAGTTGGGCGGGAAGCTTATGTCTGAGGATAAAAAATTACATATTATAGAGGCGACGAATCGTGTGATCTATCGAATGGGTATTGCGGGCACGACCATGCGGAGAATTGCAGATGAAGCAGGGCTTAGCACGGGGGCTCTGTATCATCATTACAATAGTAAAGAAGAGATTCTTTATGATGCGATGGATCGCAGTCTATCCGTATCTACGAGAATTGCCG
>DOJM01000348.1:2211-2560 GCA_003529225.1 Paenibacillus sp. | reverse complement strand
GATGACAATCTTCCACATCTTCATTCCGCTCCCCTTCCAAAGGTATTCGGATGACCATAACGGTAATGCCATCTTCGCTCTTCACTGCAAGACCATATGGCACCCCGTAAGCTAGCCGAATGCGATGGTTTACACTGTATAGCCCAAAGCCTATGGCAGAACGATCATATTTATCATCAAGAAGGGCTTGATTCATCTGTTCAAGCTTCTCTTCAGGAATCATAACCCCATTATTTTCAACCTCAATGACCAAATAATCGACCTGTTTATATGCTGTAATCGAAATTTTGCACTTTTGATCCCCAAGTGGCTTAATCCCGTGATAAATCGCATTTTCCACCAACGGCTG
>DOJM01000348.1:1776-2074 GCA_003529225.1 Paenibacillus sp. | reverse complement strand
TAGGGACTGCCTGTGCCAAGCCCTAATCGGAAATACGCGCTAAGCGCTTCCACCATCTCCACCACATTGTCTGCTCCATGTTCCGTTGCCATCCACTGGATCGTATCCAATGTGTTGTATAAAAAGTGCGGCTTGATCTGCTCATGAATCAGTCTGAGTTCCATCTCCTTTCGGTCCTGCTCCACAGCGTATAATTGAACAAGCATGTCATTGAAGCTTCGTCCAAGATCGCCGATCTCATCCGAGCGCGTAACATCTGCTCGTATGGTTTGGTTGCCGTTCTGCACAGTTTCCATTA
>DOJM01000348.1:1249-1673 GCA_003529225.1 Paenibacillus sp. | reverse complement strand
ATCACCGCTAGCGATAGACTTGAATTCGGTACTTCCAGTACTAGCTTCCAGCCTTCCACATTTTGAATTGGAGCCTCAAATACACTCATGTTCTTCTTATCTGCTGCATCCTCCGCTCTATCTCCTTCGCCCAGCTCTCTGCAATCGACGATAAGCTGGCCTGACTGGTCATATAGCATTACATCTTGAGCTATCTCCTTCATCTTCTTGACGGAGACGGCTGCGGCAATATAAGCTACCTCATCATTCACCGATGGATTCACGCGATAGAGAATGACGACGATTTCGGCTGCATTCGCTTTGGATACGATCGGATTGCTCACCACATAATTGGAATTTGAATTTAGCAGTAGTTTTCGATAGTAGGGTCGGTTTAGTATCGAAAAAGGCTTGTCCCTTTCTGACCAGGAATTCCCGTGAATAT
>DOJM01000348.1:0-1193 GCA_003529225.1 Paenibacillus sp. | reverse complement strand
CTTGCTTCTTCGCCTCGAACTTATCGATCTCTTGCAGCAATTCATCTCGTGTCCACTGATGGTCCGAAGCTAGAGAAGCAAGCATGTCTATCTCACCGATGCGCTGATTAAACCAATAATCGATCTGGTCGCTGCGTGCAGTAACCACTTGCTGCGTTAAGTTCTTATTCAAAGGGACAACCGTATGGTTCATCTCCAAATATATTGTTACAAGCAATGCAACGAACAGCAGCAAGAAGCAGCCTCNNATTGATTTCATTGTAATCATAGCCCTTCACAATATCCGTTTCTTACATGCCCGAAAAAGACAAAAAAACGCTAATCTGTGCAAATACATAATGCTGTACTAAATCTATAATAGGTCTTGTGCATATTTTCACATGAAATAACATTCATGTCTAGGCTAGAGATAAAGAATTTGCCTAGCAAATCTTCCTCTCACTAGTGTATGTAACCAATTCACAACAGAATGAAGGAGATATTATGCGAACTCACACGAAAAAGCTGTTATCTATTCTACTAGTCCTCAGTCTTATGTTCACGCTTGCTGCCTGCGGCGGTAAAGATGCAGCACCCGCTGCAGATTCAAACGGAGTTCAAGTCTTTGAAGGAGTTGGGCAAGGTAAACATGGCGATATTAAAGTACAAGTTTCCTTATTAGATAACAAGATCACGGACATTAAAGTAACAGAGCATAAGGAAAATGAAGTACTTGCAGAACCTGTTTATACGCAGCTCAAGCAAGATGTCATGGCAACTAACAGCGCAAAAGTTGATGCCATTAGCGGATCTACGGTTACAAGCAAAGGATATCTCGAAGCCATTCAAGATGCCATTACGAAGTCTGGACTTACCCTTGTCGCTGGCGCTGCAGTCAGTGGAAGCAAAGACAAAGAAGAAGTCGAGCAAACCTATGATGTTGTCGTCATCGGTGCCGGGGGTGCTGGCTTTAGTGCGGCTATCGAAGCAAAGAGCGCTGGAGCTAATGTAGTTCTGCTCGAGAAAATGCCAGCTGTTGGCGGCAACACATTGATCTCAGGTGGTGAGATGAATGCGCCTGACAACTGGGTTGAACGTGCTCTTGGCATCACAGATGACACGGCTGAATTATTCTATAATGATACGATGAAAGGCGGAGACACCCTCGGGGATACAAAGATGGTTCGTATTCTTGCCGAAAATGCTCTAACATC
>DOJM01000344.1:1327-4004 GCA_003529225.1 Paenibacillus sp. | reverse complement strand
CAACAAATTCGCCTTCTTCTATAGAAATATCCAGACCACTCAACACGGATTGTTTGTTTAATTTATTTCCGTAGCTTTTATGAATTTTAGTGGCTTCAAGAATTGCCATAATGATTCACTCCCTTTTTATACTCGTTCTTTTTGTATNNTTGTCACACGCTTGAGAGCTTCACGAATTCATTTTTAAGCGGAAAGGTTAAAGTGAACGTCGTCCCTGATCCGAGCCTCGACTCAACTCCGATGACGATCAACAAGGATTGCGCTGCTTTTTTGGCTAAATATAATCCCATACCTGTGGCGGCATTGTCGCGATGCACGGTGGTGGAAGTAAATCCTCTATCAAAAATACGAGGCAAATCCTTGGGATCTATTCCGCGTCCACTGTCCTTCACCTCAAGAACGATATGCTCAGCTTGCTGATAGCTATTCACTGTAATATCTGAAGCTTCACTATATTTTACGGCGTTGGTTAGGAGTTGTCGGATGATAAAAGCCAGCCATTTGGCATCACTAAGCGCTTCAGCTACTTCCAAGTTCAGCTCAAAGCCGATTCCCTTCTGAATACACCAGGATTGCAACGTCTTAATCTCCCCGAAAATAAGCGTTTCTAAATCGATATGTTCTATATACAAATCATTCTCAATAAAGGGAATCCGCCTTTGATGGAGCTGTTGGTCCAGTAAGAGATGTATTCGCAGCCATTCATAGGTCAGATTTTTCTTCATTACGTCATCTTCCATACGCTCAATCATTAGGTGCATCGCTGTCAAAGGGGTCTTCACCTCATGAATCCACGATAATAGTTCATCTTTTTCCTGTTCTAACGTCATTTGATTATGCGAAGCAGTCTGTTTCAACCATCTAGCTTGGTTGGTGATGCTCTCTTCAATAATTTGCTCAAACGGGCTTTCGGGTGCGGCGATACTCGTTATGTCCAGATCATCATCTCGCTCAGCTAAGCTTTTATAGAACCTGGTTTCTCTGGGATAGCGAAGGATCAAGAACATCACGAAAAAAAGCATCGACAAGGAGACCAGATAGAGAACTGAAGAGAATGGGATGGATGCATCCATATAGGTGACAAAAAGTATAAAAAGATTGGTAAAGAGGACTAGTAGGATCCAGCTACTTCTTTCCAAGAGATACTTTTTAATCATAGTGCTTCCTCTTCGATGGCCATATACCCTTGTCCCACTTTCGTTTCAATGAAAACACCTAAGCCTATCTCATCCAGCTTTTTTCGCAGCCGATTTATGTTGACGGTAAGGGTGTTGTCACTTATAAAACGTTTATCATCCCACAAGCTATTGATTAATTCCTCGCGGGTGACGATTTTATTTTTTTTCTCAATAAGCAATTTCAATATAAAAATCTCATTTTTCGTAAGCTCAATCGATCCCATATCATGCNNAAGATAATCGGAAGGTTGGAGTGGGAACGAATCATTCGGCACCAATGAAACCCATCAAATTTAGGTAATTGGATGTCGATGATGACTAAATCAGGTTTGATCTCTATAAATTCCTGCGTGACATTGCTGAAATTTTGAATACCATACACATCATAAGACCACTGTGTAAGTCGCTCTTTGATCTCATTAAACAGCGTTGAATCGTCTTCGATTAATAATAGCTTGAACAAATGCTCCACCACACTTTTAGTTAGCTTTACAGCATTTTAGATAATACATCCTGATAATGCTTAAACTCTTTGGCTTCATTTAGATTAGGGCATGTCCTTAAGGATAGTAGAGCACTTTCGATTAAGAACTGTCTCGGTTCCTTGTTGTTCATGATTTCTTCCTGGATAAAGTATAACAGCTTTAGATAATTGGTGAGGTTCGCATCACCAGGCGCAAAGGATCTCTCTATAACTTTCTTCAAGCTTATGGTCGCAAAGGATAGATCATTATTGAAAAAATCAGTGTATTCCGATGCGGGCAATAACTTATCCACGTGATCTGGTGAGATGAGTTGAATGCCCATTTCACTTACTTCTTCAACAATGGTTTGGATAAGCGTAGTGCAATAATTAATGATTTGCTTAGAAGTGATGACTTCATTCATAGCATTGTTGATTTGCAGCATATTTTGCAGAATCCCGTTAAAAATGATGGCTCCATCCAGTAAATAGGGTTTTTTATCCGCAGGGAAAATATGAAGGAAACGTTCATATACCCAGGTTAGCAGGCTGAACTTTGTTTTTTTGATAAATGTAATTAAGTCTGGATCATTGGAGACCAGAGCATCTTCAACGAGCTGTAATAATTTATTTTTTTTATTGATTTTCATGACTAGCTGAACCTGCTCGGCNNCAGCCTTAAAGAGATCTCCTTTGGAAGGGAAATAGTTATAAAAAGATCCTTTGGAGATCCGGCTATGATTCAAAATATCCTGAATGGATGTGGCATGATAGCCCTTTTCAATAAATAATTCATGTGCTTTATGAACCACTTGCTCTTTTCGTTTATTTATCATCTGAGGTGCCCCTTTAAGCGGAACTCTTTGTTCCAATATAGACTAGCGTATATTTCCACTTAATACAATTTCAATTTTAAATGATTTTTGTCTTGCCAAGCGAGAAATAAGGGAGTATTATATTTTACACTGGATTGTAACTAGAGTTCATTTTTGAACCGTTAGTATGATTCTAGAATGGAGGATTCCAAAATGAAAGC
>DOJM01000344.1:0-1317 GCA_003529225.1 Paenibacillus sp. | reverse complement strand
TAATACCCTACTCAATATAGCTTTACCATCGATTATGAAGGATTTTGATGTCAGTGCCTCAACGGTACAGTGGCTATCAACGGGTTATATGCTGGTGAACGGGATTATGATTCCTTCAACAGCCTTTTTGATTCAAAAGTATACCGCGAGACGGTTGTTCCTAATCGCGATTGGATTATTTGCGATAGGAACCTTTATCGGCGGATTAGCACCAAGCTTCCCTGTGTTGTTGATCGCCAGAATGGTTCAGGCTTCAGGGGCTGCGATCATGATGCCCTTATTAATGAATGTATTGTTCACTACCTTTCCGCCTGAGAAACGTGGTTCAGCTATGGGGATGTTCGGATTGGTTATGATTTTTGCACCAGCTATCGGACCTACATTATCTGGCTGGATTATTCAGCACTATGAATGGCCTGTTCTATTCTTTATGATTGCCCCAATTGCCGTATTGGTGTTCATTCTGGCCTTCTTCAAATTGCGTGATCCTAAAAAAGATGTGGCTATTAAGATCGATTTCCTATCTGTAGTTCTATCAGCGATTGGTTTCGGGGGTCTGCTATACGGCTTCAGTTCCGCTGGGAATAAAGGATGGGATGATCCAATGGTCTACTCCGCTCTTATTATCGGAGCGATTGGATTAGTAATCTTCATTATGCGCCAAATGAAGATGAAGGAGCCTATGCTTAACTTCAGAGTGTACAAATATCCGATGTTCGCTTTATCCTCAGCGATTTCGATTACACTGAATATGGCGATGTTCTCAGCGATGATGCTAATGCCGATTTACCTGCAAAATATTAGAGGGATTTCACCACTGGATTCTGGACTTCTGATGTTGCCTGGTGCGTTGATTATGGGTGTTATGTCACCAATCACAGGTAAATTGTTCGACAAATTCGGCGGTAAGGTATTAGCGCTAATCGGTCTAGCGATTGTAGTGATTAGTACGTATTTCTTTAGTGATCTGACTGAAACGACGAAATATTCGACACTCATGATTCTATATTCTGTGAGAATGTTCGGGATCTCTATGGTGNNAAGTATCAGGGGCGATTGGTGGGGCACTGCTCGTAACCATTATGTCTAACAGTACCACTTCACATGTGAAAGATATGGTCGCTGATGCTGTAAGTAAATTAACGACTAAACCTTCGGCAGACCAATTGCTTGGTATACAGAATCAAGTCATTGCGAAAGCTACTATTGAAGGAATTAATGATGCATTCTTAGTATCTGTAGGCGTAGCGATTATTGCATTTATTCTAGCCTTCTTTATTAAAAGAGGTGTACAGCCTAAGGAAACGGCTGAAGAGA
>DOJM01000524.1:877-5057 GCA_003529225.1 Paenibacillus sp. | reverse complement strand
ATTCCACCAGCCGACCCGTGTTTTGTCAGGATAGTAGACGCCAGCCATGTAGCTGCCTTGCAGGCTACTTCCACTATATTGCTCTTCAAAATTAGCTCGACCACCCATAAATCCGTTGCCAAGGCTAAATACACTTTCAGAGATTTCTTGTGTCTGTGGATCAAAGGATTCTTCAATAATGGACCATTCATCAATTGTTAAATATTGTTTCACGATAACCGGCTCCTTTAAATATGTTGTGGGGATATATAATGAACTATATCTCTACTTTGGTGCTTGTGAGTCGCTCCGCTGGCGAAAGGTTGTTCCGATCGCTGTTGTCCCCAGATGCTTAAATTTGAAGAATTAAAGGTGAGCATCTGGGGACAAAGGCGAACGCTAACGCTTCTACACAATCCTTTCGCCATCTCCACTTCATGCGTATCTCTAGATATACATATTTCATTTATAAGTGGAATGCAGCAGGGCGAATCACATTAACACTTTCAGTTGATTAATGTTCGTTAAACGTTAAGCAAAAGATTTTTTAAGTTGTGACACACTCATATGAGCGAGCGATGGAACGACGATGTTCGCCGCATTGAGCGTTTCCGGTGAACCAATACCAACACTGAACATCCCAGCACGCGACGCAGCTTCAATTCCTGCTTCTGCATCTTCGAAGACAACACAGTGTTTAGGATCAGCGCCGAGTGCTTTAGCTCCTAAAAGAAAAACTTCCGGATCTGGTTTAGCAGCACTAGTGTGTGTACCATCGATGATTGCATCAAAGTAAGGGGTCAATCCGGTATTATTTAATATCGTCATTGCGTTCTTACTAGCAGAACCTAGGGCAACTTTGATGCCATTCTCACGGCACTCTTTCAGAAAATCAAGCGCTCCTGGCAAAATCTCTGAGCTGTCCATTTTCGCAATATATTCGACATAACGATTATTCTTCTGTTCCGCAAGCTTAGCTTTCTCTTCTTCATTGATAGTTAGTCCGCCGATTTCCAGCAAAATATTTAGCGAGGCAGTTCTGCTGACTCCTTTAAGGCGTTCGTTATCTTGTTCTGTGAAGAGAAACCCTAATCCATCTGCAAGCTCTTTCCATGCGATATAATGGTATTTGGCAGTATCAACGATAACACCATCCAAATCGAACAAGCAGGCTTTAATTTCCGTCATTGTAGTACCTCCTAAAAGTTGTCACAGTGTCGTGATCCATTGGATAATCATATCTGAATTTGATTTCGATTGTATAAGCTTAGCTTAAGATAGTTAAGTTTATCCTTACCTCAGATTCGAATATTCACCCTAAAAGAACAGAATCAAGAAGTTTTAATAATTTAGCGCAAACGTTTGTACAGATTTCCAAAAAATAAATGAAGCGTTAATCGCTTCACTTATTCATTCGGTTTTGTTCTTAGCATGAGAGTACATGGATGACTCTCTCACGATCAAGCGATGTGGAATAACGAACCGGTTTGTATAACCAACATCGTGGTTCGGACTCTTGATATTCTGGATAAGTACCTGAGATGCAGTGTAGCCAAGATGATAAATTCCAATATCAATACTACTGATCGGAGGGCTGGATAATTCAGATAATGGAATATTGTTAAAACTCACAATAGCGAGATCGTCAGGCACTTTGTATTTCAGTTCATTCAATCCGCGTAAAATTCCGAACGATACCATATCATCCACTGCAACTAGAGCAGTAGGCCGATTAGGCAAATTCATGAAAAAAGACATCGCTCTATATCCGCTATCCTGTAGAAATTCACCTTCTACAATCCATTCATCACGCATTTCAAGACCGCTATTCAGCAATGCTTTACGGTATCCTGCGAGACGATCGCGAGAAACAATTAGATTCGGCGGTCCACTTACGAAGCCAATACGTTCATGACCCATTGAAATGAGGTGGTTTGTAGCATCATATGCTGCCATCACATTATCGTTATCGACAGATAAAATATTCTCATATCGATCACTTCGGCCTACCAATACGAATGGATAATCGTTACTCTCTAGAAAATCAATAACAGCATCATCTGTACGAGAGTAAAGCAGAATAACACCATCTACTCGCCGGCCCTTTAGAAGTCTTGAAACGGCTTCCAATTCTTCCTTCTCGTTTGCTCCGGAGCTAATTAACACGTCGTAGCCGGAACGGCTAGCTTGTGTAACGATCCCCCGGATTAATTCCATAAAAAATAGATTTGAGAACAGCTCTTCAGCTGGTTTAGGAAGACTGAAGCATATGCTGTTTGTAGTTTTCGACACTAGACTCTTAGCCATCATGTTAGGTGTATAGCCCATATCTTCCATAATAGCTTTGACCTTGCGGGAAGTTTCCAGGCTGATTCTGGGGTGATTGGACAATACCCGGGATACCGTGGAGGGAGATACTCCCGCTTTCTTGGCCACATCCTTAATGGTAACTGTCATAGAAACCTCCTTATGGAACCGTTTGCTTTACACAGTAATATTAATCTAAGAGTTCTAAATTGTAAATAGATAAAGTCATTTGGAAGGGCAATATTGCTACTTTTGGAAAGAGTATTAGAAATTTATGTGTAAAATTGTTTGTTTTCACCAAAAAAGTATGAATGATTTAGCAAGATTGATCTTAATATGTATAAAAGATATCCAATTTCTTCGAAAGGAGCAATTCGTAAATGCAAACGTGTGGCTTGAATCTTTTTGGAACAATTTGATGAAGTATATAATAAATTCAATTCGAGGAATGGAATTAGAGAGACTTTCAAAAAAACATATAAATCCTAATGGGATTATCAAGTATGTTTTTCTTTATTTTTACTTTTATGAAAAATCGAGTTTGTTTAATACATGAAAATACTGGTTGACAATACCATAAATACAGCATTAGTATGTAAATCAAAATATAGCAAGCGTTTACATTGGCTGAATTTGGGTCAGAATTCGGCGTACTAAAGAATGAGTTTTATGTACTTAGGTTTATGCACGGCTTATTGCAAACGTTTGCACTAGATTTCATGATTTTGTGATGTCTTTTACTTTGACAAGGATGGTGATGCTGTTAATCCGGTTTGACGAGCCGCACACATAGACCTTCTCCAGCTACAGAAGGAAGACGCATGATTTCATAACCTCAGAATAATTGGCGGGGTTTTATGTATCCGCTTGCACAAAGGGAATTCATAATTATGGGAGGTTTTACAGAATGAAAATAACTTTATGGAGTAAGAGGACGTTCGCGATCTTCATGATCGTAGCTCTTGTGTTCTCCAGTCTCGGCTTACACCCAGTTAAGGTTTCTGCAGAAACGACAAAGGTGGTTTTGGCCGGTGATTTGCAATCACAGTTTATTTCTACTGGGGCGGAAAATCCCGGCAAGGATTGGGATGAGACATCAGTAGTCACCCAAATGACTTACTCAGGCGATGGTCNNATTCTTTTACTGGAACACTGCCAGCGAAAGAATATAATTACAAGGTTGCTCTGAACGATAGCTGGGATGAGAACTATGGATTCGCAAAGTATACAAACCCTCAAGGGAAAAATGATGGAGAGAATATCCACATAAAGTTAGAAGAAGAAACGACTGTAACCTTTTATTATAATGACATCACTCATAAAATAGCTGATTCTACGTACTATACGCCAATTGCTGCGGATAAGCTGCCAAGATTGACAGGAAACCTTCCAGCAGAGGCATTGTCCACGTTATGAGATCCTGATTTTGATGGTGTGTACAGTACAGTTGTTACTGTGCCGCAGGGAGATTACACATATAAGGTTTCTGTTCCAGGAGCCACAGAAGCAGAGGATATGTCTTATCCAGAAAGCGATCTAACGTTGAACCTACCGCTAGATCTTCCGGTAACCTTCAAGTACAACACTGNNAGCAGGGCACATTCGCGTCCACTATAAAGCTAGTGACTACACCGATAAGGGATTGTGGCTATGGGGTGATGTTGTAAGCCCTTCTGTTGATTGGGCTATGGGTGCGACCCCTTTTCCTGATGGTCAAATGGATTCCTACGGAGCATATGTTGATGTGCCGGTTAAGGATGGGGCTAAGAAAATCTCATTCATCGCACTTAAACGTGCCAGTGGTGCCAAAGACGGTGGAGACAAGAACTTCTCGATTAACACTCCACAAACTAATGAAGTATGGATCACAGAAGGCTCTGATGTAGTTACGCCT
>DOJM01000524.1:341-674 GCA_003529225.1 Paenibacillus sp. | reverse complement strand
AGCTGTGGGTTAAAGAAGGAGACAACAATGTATATGTTTCACCGTTTGGTGAAACACCTATCGGTTTAGTATCCGCTGAAGTGTTGTCGACGAGCAAAATCCTTCTTGGCTTCACGTTAACTGACGGCTTGGATGCAGCAGTATTAAAGAATGAGATTACCGTTAAAGATAAAGACGGTGCTTCTATTCCTGTGTCTGCTGTAACCATTACTAGCAAAACTTCAATTGAAGTCGATACAAAAGACTTTGATTTGAATAAAGTTCCGCTTAGCGTTACTTATTCAGGAAAAACAGTCTCAGCTGTTAGTGGTTGGAGAATGCTTGATGAAATGT
>DOJM01000524.1:0-320 GCA_003529225.1 Paenibacillus sp. | reverse complement strand
ATTATACAGGAGACGATCTAGGGGCTACGTATAACACTGACAAAACAGCTACGTTAAAATTGTGGGCACCTAAAGCTAGCTCGGTTATCGTCAATCTGTACGATAAGAATGACTCCAACGTGTTCGTGGGTAGTGTGGACTTAACGAGCGGTGAGCAAGGAGTCTGGTCGGTGGACTTAAAGCCGACTGATTTGACTGGCACTACCACGAACGATGTAAGAGGATTCTTTTATCAATATGAAGTGACAAATGACGGTGTAACCAATAAGGTCCTTGATCCTTATGCTAAATCAATGGCGGTATTTACAGTGGATACCACA
>DOJM01000491.1:9880-12567 GCA_003529225.1 Paenibacillus sp. | reverse complement strand
TCTCCAGCCTCCAATGGAGTCGTGACGATCGCAGCCAAGGATAAAGAGAAAATTGTATTTCCTGCCAATGCAGCCGAACTGCTCGGACATCATCAATTAGTCATTCAAACGGGTCCATTTACGTTGGAAGTACCCGCTGAATTACTTAAACAGTTGACGGATAAATTGTCCGAAGAAGATAAACGAAACAGTACGATAGAGTTAATCATGACTCACTTATCTGAATCCGATGCTGATAACCTTCTAGCGATAAGGCAGTCTTCCACGCATGCAATAATTAAAATTTCCGGCAATGTGATCAATTTTAGCTTATCGTTTGTCGGAAAAGATGGTAAAGTGACAAGCTTGAACAGCTTCGATAAACCGATGACGATTCGATTCAAAACGGATCCTTCCTTAAATCCGAAACTGACTGGCATTTACTATTTGACTGACAACGGTACGTTGGAATATGTGCGAGGTACGTTTATTAACGGAGAATGGGTGGCCGATATTCACCATCTCAGTAAATATGCAATGCTCGAATTCAAGAAATTATTTACCGATGTTAAGTCTACTCANNGATGCGATCGAACAGCTAGCGGCGAAGCAATTTATTGAAGGCACTAGTGCGGCAATGTTCGAGCCAGAGCGTTCTATAACACGGGCCGAATTTACGGCGATGCTTGTTAAAGCGTTGAACCTGACATTAGTGGGCGAATCGAAATTTTCGGATGTATCGAAGGGTGCCTGGTACGAGGGAGATGTTTCCATGGCGGTCAAAGCAGGCATCGTTAAAGGAATTAGCACAACGTCATTCAATCCCGATGCTAAAATCAAACGCGAAGAAATGGTCACTATGATGATGCGGGCGTATGTTATCTTGAAAGACGTCAAGTTGAACGGAAAAACAGCTTCTTCCTTTACCGACGAATCCGCTGTGGCAGCCTGGGCGCTTGAGTCAGTAAGAGCAGCGGCGGCACTTCATTTAATTAACGGGCGGGAAGCAAACAAATTCGTTCCGGGCGGGATCACTTCCCGTGCTGAAGCAGCAGCTTTGCTCAATAGAGTTATACAGTAGCCGGGTAAACCCCCAATTTCTATATTGGGGGTTTACAAGTAATAATTACTCTGATGTGACGCGGAGAATCGAAGGAGGCAACCCGATGAACGATATGGAAATCAAGGAGCTTCAGCAAGCAGATGCACCGGAACTGATAGAAGGCGTCCACGGTTACAGCAGTGAGACGAATTGGGTGAAGCCGGAAAATCCAATTACGCTGGAAAGGTTGGAATGGTTCAAGGATCAGAAATTGGCCCTAATGATGCATTGGGGACCTTATTCGCAGATCGAGGTCGAGTCCTGGATTCTCAGCGACGAAGACGGTGATTGGGCGCGTAAAGATGTTGAATGGACGAGCGACTACGAAGAGCTGAAGCGCGAATATTTCGGACTCAACCGCACGTTCAATCCTATCCGCTTCCAGCCGGAGCTATGGGCGGAAATCGCTGCCGAAGGCGGGTTTAAATATTTGATTTTTACGACAAAGCATCACGACGGATATTGCATGTGGGACACACATACGACGAATTACCGAATTACTGGTTCTGAAACGCCATTTCATGCACATCGCTATGCCGACGTCTGCAAGCATGTGTTTGACGCTTTCCGCAGCAAGGGGCTCGCGATCGCCGCATATTTCTCGAAGGCGGATTGGCAATCGCCGTATTATTGGGCACCAGGAATGGAACGGGGCAGCAATACGTGGAGAGGGCCCTCGTACTCCCCCGGGGAATACCCGTGGCTGTGGGAGCAATTCGTCGATTTCACCCATGAGCAAATCATGGAGCTGATGAGCCGTTACGGCCGGATTGATATTTTGTGGCTGGATGCGGGCTGGGTTAAAGATAGTGACCAGGTAAAGCAGGACATTCGATTGGGCGAGGTTGTCGAGCGCGCCCGTCAAACGCAGCCGTGGCTGCTATCCGCGGATCGTACAGTCGGAGGGCCTTACGAAAATTACGTGACGCCGGAGCAAACGATTCCGGAGCGTCCGCTGAACGTACCGTGGGAAAGCTGCATTACGATCGGCACACAATGGGCTTTCAAATACGATGACCAGTATAAATCGGGGAGAGAGCTCGTTCGCATTCTGATGGAAGTCGTATCCAAAGGCGGCAATTTGGCGCTTAACGTAGGTCCTCAGCCCGACGGACGATTGCCGGCTGGGGCGGTTAAGAGTATCAATGAGTTGGGCGAATGGATGAAGGTTTATGGTGAAGCGGTATACGGCACACGCGAGTGCGGACCGTATTTTGCCGGTTCCTGCGCGTTCACCTCGAAAGGAAATACCGCATACTGTACCTACTTGTATCAAAGCGCAAATGAAGCCGTAGCCAAGGTCGTTCATATTCCTTATAAGGAGCCCGTTTCAGGCATCGAGCTTGTCGGAAGCGACGCTTTGCTGCAGGTTGAGCGTACACCGGAAGGAATCTCGATCACGCTTCCGGATTGCGAATTGAACGGGCAGGCTCCGATCGCCCATGTTTTCCGCATGCAGAAGGGCGAGGAGGCAAAGTGAACGATAAGATTCTTAGCCTTAAGCTATTATACGGTGGGGTCTGTGGCAATAATACGAGCGCATTAGCAGAGAAGAAGAAGTAGCCCGATGACAAGTACATGTTCGAACGCCTACCCGCGTAAATCG
>DOJM01000491.1:9371-9784 GCA_003529225.1 Paenibacillus sp. | reverse complement strand
CTATTAATAAAATGTTAATATCAAAATGATACTAACAGATAATTGAAGGTGAAGGTTAGGGCATTTAATGAAAGCGAGGGGATGAAAGTGGATAAAACATGGGGTGGCTGGAATCTGTTTGAAATCGTCTGGCTAGTTTTGTTTACCTCTATTCCTGTTGCGTTTACGTTTATTTCTAAAGATTCCTTATTCGGTTTTACGGTCTTTATCACCGGGGTGCTGTGTGTGGTGCTCGCGGCGAAAGGAAACCTGATGAGTTATGTTTTCGGAATGTACAATACCGTCGGTTACGCGTACTTGGCTTACATCAACGGTTTGTTTGGAGAGGTCATGTTGAATTTGTTATTCTTTGTTCCTATGAATGTCGTTGGCTTCTATATGTGGAAAAACAACCGCCAAGACGGCAATCTATC
>DOJM01000491.1:3324-9254 GCA_003529225.1 Paenibacillus sp. | reverse complement strand
GTCAGTAGATTTAAGGAACAATGGCTGGTCTATATTGTTTTGAATATGTTTACGGTGCTGTTGTGGGTCATTCGGATGCTGGAAGGCAGTGGCGAAGGGGTGCTGATGATCGTCATGTGGAGTGCGTATCTGGTTAACGCGGCATACGGCTATTACAATTGGAATAAAGGGGCTAAGGAGGTGTCGGCGGCATGAAGACGCTTGGATTAACGCTGGGGAAGTTTGCTCCTTTGCATAAAGGACATCAATTCATGATCGAGACGGCGTTGCAAGAGGTCGACGAATTGATTGTGGTAATCTACGAAACGACGGTGACCCCGATTCCGCTTCATATTCGGGCGAACTGGATCCGCAAGCTTTATCCGACGGTCCGGGTAATCGAAGCTTGGGATGGTCCAGACGGGTATTCAAACGATCGGGAGCATGAGATTCGAGAGGAGCAGTATATTCTGGGGCTGCTGAAGGGCGAGCAAGTGACGCATTTTTACTCCAGTGAGTTTTACGGCGAGCATATGAGTGTTGCTTTGGGCGCGGCGGACCGGCAGGTGGATGAAGCCCGTGAGCGGGTGCCAATTTCGGCCACGATGGTACGTGCCGACCCTTATAAATACCGCGAATTTGTTAGTGATGTCGTGTATAGGGATTTAATCACGAAAGTGGTTTTTGTGGGAGCGATGTCGACTGGCAAATCTACAATCACCGAAGCGCTGGCGCTTCGGTATCGCACAACCTTTGCGAGTGAATATGGGCGTGATTACTGGACCGAGCATCAAGTAGATCGTAGAATCAGCCTAGAAGCGTTCGATGAGATCGCTTTGGGCCATATCGAACGTGAGGAGGAGGCGCTGCTGGAAGCTAACCGATATCTCTTTGTCGATACCAATGCAATTACCACATATATGTTTGCCTTGGATTACCACGGTCGGGCTCCTGAGCGCTTAGCCCGGATCGCATTAGAAAACGCGCAGCGCTACGATCTGTTTTTCCTGTGTGACGATGATATTTCTTACGAGGATACGTGGGACCGTAGCGGGGATCAGAAGCGGCATATTTTTCATAAGCAAATCATTGCGGATTTGAAAGAGCGGCGGATTCCCTATATCACGTTGCGAGGAAACCTGGAGGAACGAATGCACATAGTAAGCGAAGTCTTGGTAAAGTTCGAGCCCTTCCGGAATTATTTCGGAGAGTTGAATGGCTAGAATTAAGAACAAAGGAGGCAACGATACATGAATATGTTGGATCGCGATGGACTTACGGAACGTCAATTTTTCGAGCAGTACCGTGCCGGGGATTTCAAGCGGCCTTCGGTGGCGGCGGACATGGTCATTTTCACCGTTACGAACACAGAAGCGGACAGCTACCGCAAGCTTCCGGAAAAAGAGCTGCGAATTCTGCTCATTCAGCGGGGAGGTCACCCGTTTCTGGGCAATTGGGCACTTCCAGGCGGCTTCGTCCGGCCGGACGAGACGACGGAGCAGGCGGCGGTGAGGGAGCTGCGTGAGGAAACCGGTGTGGATGACGTTTATTTGGAGCAGTTGTACACCTTCAGCGATGTTGGAAGGGACCCTCGTACCTGGGTGATGAGCTGCAGCTACATGGCCTTAATCAACAGTGATCAGGTACAGCTGAAAGCAGGAGATGACGCAGCCCTAGCTGCCTGGTTCAAGGTAACCTATCGGCTTCTGCGCGAGCGGAAAGAGATTATTGAGGATGGGTATGTGAAAACGAAGGAATACGAGCTCAAGTTAAGCAGCGATGAAGAAGAGTTTACGGCAGTTGTGGGTCGAACGATGACGTCAAAATCGGCCTCTATGTCAACCTCATACTCCATCTTATCAAATGACGGATTGGCTTTTGATCATGCGAAGATTATCGCTTGCGCTATTGAGAGACTGCGGGGAAAAGTGAATTACACTGATATTGCGCTAAACTTGATGCCGGATCTCTTCACTTTGACGGATCTGCAGCAGGTTTACGAGGTGATCTTGGACAAAGAGCTGCTGAAAGCCGCATTCCGGCGTAAAGTAGCGGATCTCGTAGCGGAGACCGATCATTATACTGAAAATGCGGGACACCGTCCTTCCCGCTTATATCGGAGAAATATGGAGGAATATCAATGATTTACAATNNTTAAGAAAAGCTTATATCGCGGGCAAAACGTTCAAGTTTGTGTTCTTCTGGGGCCATACACCGCCAAAGCACGACGGCGTCGACAAAAGCTGCTTCAGCCAATGGTGGATGAGTCCTTTCGTGGTAGAGGGGATCGAGTATTCCTGTGTCGAGCAGTTTATGATGTCCGAGAAAGCCAGACTGTTTGGAGATGACGAAATGTTGGACGCGATCCTTAAAGCTAAGCATCCCAAGGAGATGAAAGCCTACGGGCGTGCAGTAAGAAACTTCGAAAATGACACTTGGGATAAAGAATGCTATAACATTGTCAAAAGAGGAAATATAGCCAAATTTTCGCAGAATCCGAAGCTTGGCGAATACCTCAAGTCAACGAAAAACCGTATTCTCGTCGAAGCTAGCCCACAGGATCGCATTTGGGGCATAGGCATGAGCCAGTCCAATCCGGATGCGGAGAATCCCGTAAAATGGCGGGGGAAGAACCTACTTGGATTCGTGCTGACCGAAACGAGGGACGAATTGCTGCGGGATTAACTTCTACCGGAATTGTTATTGATGAAAGAAGGGGGGGACCTTCTTCTGGATGCAAGAGAGATAATTGATTCTAAGTGTGAAGCAATAAGATATAATCCCATATTTAAATAAAAAGATAACGATATCCCTTTGGATTTCGTTATTTTTTTTGTTCACCCTCTAAAAGCCGAAGCTTCATCACCCCAGGTGTACAGCCATAAGTATTTCGGAAGATTCGGATAAAATAATTCGTCTCCATTCCCAATTGAATTGCAATATCCTGAACGAGAATATCAGCATTTTCTGTCATTAACTGTATCGCACGTTCTAATCGTAGATTCTGTAGATATTTATGTGGAGTTACGGCATATTCCTGTACGAATAGACGTTGGAAATGCTGGACGGAATCNNTGGCTCAGTATAATTTGACCATAGTGGCCACTCCGAGACTCGTGTGTTTAAAGACGTTACAGAGGTAGGGAAGACACTGGCTGGAATGACAGAAGTAGTAGGTACATCAACTCCAGTAAAAACAGCGATTATTTTCGATTGGGATAACCGTTGGGCGATCAAGGATGCGTAAGGCATTCGAAATTCCGGATTGCGTTATGAAGAGACTGTACTACAGCATTATCGTGCCCTTTGGGAGCTTGGCATTCCAGTTGATATGATCGGATCGGGGGATGATCTGTCCGCTTACAAGCTGGTGATCGCACCTATGCTATATCTGATCAGCGAAGAGAATGGAAAGCGTATCGAGAAGTATGTAGAGCAGGGCGGAACTTTCCTGGCAACTTATTGGTCTGGTGTCGTTAACGAAACGGATATATGTCATTTAGGCGGATTCCCTGGACCACTTCGTAGAACGCTCGGCATTTGGGCAGAAGAGACCGAAGGGCTGCATAGCCGTGATTTGAATGGTGTTGTAATGCAGGCGAGTAATGCACTTAATCTTAGTGGAGATTATGATGCGCATGAAATTGCTGAGCTGATCCACTTGGAAGGTGCGGAAGCATTAGGCACTTATCGCAGCGATTTCTATGCTGGACATCCAGCGCTTACGGTGAATCGTTTCGGTGAAGGAAATGCGTATCATCTTGCTACCCGTGTAAAAGATGCCTTTTTCTTATCAATCCATAAATCGTCCCATCATAATCGTGTTATAGAATTTTCCATCAGAAAGGCACTTATCATTCTTTAATATTCCCTCGATCTCAAAGCCAAGCTTCTGATAAAGGGTGATAGCTTTGTCGTTCGTTTCGAGGACATTTAAAGTGATTTTTTGGATACCGTTAGCGTCGGCCCAGGCAATCGATTCTGCTAAAAGATTCTTTCCCATTCCATAACCCCAATATTCCTGCAGCACACATACTCCGAACTCTACTTTATGAGCGAATCTTGTTAAAGTAGGGCCTTCGCATCTGGAGAACCCAACGATTTCATCCTTCACTACCGCGACTAGAAATAAGTTTCTTGGTTTCTCTGAATCAGATTGGATAAGCTGCTGAAACCCTTTTTCGTCAATGAACGCCTCACCTGGTTCTCTGTCTAGATTCTCGGTCTCGCTATCGATTTGTACTCTTAATTTGGACAATGCCATAGCATCCGTAGTGATTGCAGATCTAATGGTGTATTGGATGCCTTTCACGGTAAATGTTCGTTGATCAATAATCATTGGTCCTCCGTGACTACTGGTGATATTAGAAATATTGACTCAATGCCCTCAATAATAGAAGTATAATAACCCATATCGTGGGGTACAAAATGGGTCTTGTTTACATCCTGCTGAATGGTAAATCTATGTCCATACGGATCGATTTGAAAACCGTTGACTTGTAGTCTATGTATTTTTCCCTGCCAAAATCTGCGGAAATCAGAGAACTTAGCTTTGACAATGCCGGCGACCTCTTCTTTTTGTAGCTGAAAATCTTCTAGACGCTTGGGATTGTTATAAACAAAGACATGCGCCCGTTCATTATCGATAAGGTTTTCTTTTTTCATACTATAAGGAATTGTCCCTAGCGGGATCAGGTCTTTAAAGGATAAATCCAGTCCCAGTTCTTCTTGAACCTCGCGTATTCCATCTTCTACAGTTTCGTTTGCTAGCAAATGTCCGGCGGCTGTGATGTCCAGTNNCTGTTCACTCCGAAGTTGTAAATAGATATAGGGTATATCCTGATCTTTGCTTATGAACCAGCAGTGGAAGGTCTCATGCCAATGTCCTAACCGATGTACCTCTTCACGTGGAGCCGTACCTGTTCGGTTGCCTGCTTCATCAAAAATGGTAAGTATCTCATTATGCATAGAAAAGCTCCTTTGTGATGATTTCTTCTTAATAAAGCCTATCATAAAAACGTTCGAATTACCCTACTGTTAGAGAGGTTCTTATTGACATCAGTAAGAAAGATATGTATATTTTTGGATGTTAATCAAAGGGGGAGTTAAATGAATTTAGTAGCCATGAAGCAGAAAGACTTGGACACTTTAAGTGACGAAAGACTAGGATGGGCCTGTATGGAGCCTACCTTTCAACAGATTCGCGCAAAATCACCATCGATCAAATCCGAAGTGATTTCAAAGCTCACCGATGGACAGAAGGCACTTTGTATGTTCAGAGTGATGTATGATCACAGCCGTAATTCCGAAGGGGAGTATTATGCTTGGATTTCCTACATGCAAGACCTGCCGGGGTATTGGACAGGAGTGATGGGAGGGATACGGTTTTTTGGCGATGGTCCAATGATACTTTTGCTTCAGGAAACAAAGGCATTTCTTGAGGAAAGAAACAATAGACTTGGAGTACAGTGGGTTGATGCTGCCATCACGGATCTCGATCGTGACCCTGAGTTGTTGAGAGATATGAGTGGTTTATTTGAACGATTTAAGAACATAGCCGAAGATAGCCACAGGTTGATTGGCGAGTATATTCGGGCACATCCGGGAGAATTTGTGGAGATAGAGGGCTTATAATCATGAAAAAACGTTACGTAATCATCCTAATTCCTTTAGTAATCATTACAATCCTTTGGAGCGTCACGCTATATCATAGTTATAATTCATTTGGAAATCTTGTAATGGATAAAATCGATGCAACAGAAATCACATCTATCGAGATTCTTAAATCGTCAAATGATGAACAAATAAAAGTTGATGATCCGAAAGTAATTGAAAAGATAATACATGAGTTCTCTGATGTGAAATTAAGAAGAAGTAATGCTTCTGAAAAACCTACGGAGACCTATTGGATAAGTCTATTTGTAAATAAAGGTTTGCGCTTTGGATTGAAT
>DOJM01000491.1:3055-3307 GCA_003529225.1 Paenibacillus sp. | reverse complement strand
ATCTTGCTAGTAAGAATAAGTATCACTCTGGAAATTTTAAGATTACAAGTAAGTTTGATGGGGAATCCATTACAAGCTTGTTTAAGTAAAAATAACCCGCTGCCACCAAGCAGCGGGTTAGTATCTTTATAATGTTTATCTAGCCAACCATCCGCCGTCAACATTAAGAATATGACCATTCAGATAGTCGGAAGCTGCGGAAGCCAAGAATACAGCAGGCCCCTTAAGATCTTCTGGCGTTCCCCAACGTGC
>DOJM01000491.1:2404-3013 GCA_003529225.1 Paenibacillus sp. | reverse complement strand
GGGACATTGATTCCGCCTTGATAGGAGAGCATGGAGGCGATGTTAATGATTTTGCCGGATCCTCTTTCGAGGAAGTGGCGGCCAGCGATCTGAGACAGAAGGAACACTGTGTTCAAGTTCAAGTTAATTACATCGAACCAGTCTTTTTCACTATGGTCTTTTGCCGGAGTACGGCGGATCATTCCTGCACAGTTTACGAGAATGTCAACATGACCAGTCAGTTCAAGGGCTTGGTCGAATGTGTTTTGCAGGTTGCTATGATCACTCAGGTCAGACTCAATGCTAACCGCTTTTACGCCAAAAGCTTTTGCAGCGTTTACGGTTTCTTCACTTGTATTAAGAGATACAGATGCGATATCTGCACCTGCTTCTGCGAAGGCAAGAGCAATCCCTTGTCCAAGACCTTGAGCTGCACCGGTTACGAGTGCTGTTTTACCTGCCAAGCTGAATAATGATGATGACATATAAATTACGCCCCTTTGATTTAAATGATTTGATTCCGTTATTACTCACATTCAATGGCAACGCCCGCACTGCGGAACTGTTCTGCCGTTTCGGAGGAGAGTCCTTTATCCGTCAAGATAATGTCTACTTCCTGCAATGATGCGA
>DOJM01000491.1:1931-2337 GCA_003529225.1 Paenibacillus sp. | reverse complement strand
CGAGGACAGAAATGCTTTTTGAATATTAAGTTGTTGCACATAGGAGACGGCTTCAGGGCCGGCCAACATATTGCGGACACGGTAACCCCCGGGAACGACGAGACGAATATGATCTTTGGGAACCAGTTCGCTGATGATGTATACATCATTGGTGACTACCGTTAGAGGCATATTGTCCAGGCGTCGAGCAATTTCAAGCGTTGTGCTCCCACCGTCAAGAGCTATAATATCGTCCTGTTCAATATGAGCAAGCGCGCGCAAGGCGATCTCCGTTTTTTCGTCGGAATACTTATCCAGTGGATCCTTAGAGGGCAAAATACCAAACTGGTCGCTTTGTGCCAGCACAGCTCCGCCATGTACACGTACGATCAGTCCTTGCTCCTCCAGCTTACTTAAATCCTCACGC
>DOJM01000491.1:0-1925 GCA_003529225.1 Paenibacillus sp. | reverse complement strand
CCGAAGGCGTTTTAGCTTGTCTCTATTGTAGTTCTTTCATGGATACGGGGTCCATATCATCATATCTTTTATTATCGCCAGCCATACTCCAGATAAAAGTATAGTTATGAGTACCAACACCACTGTGGATGGACCAGCTTGGAGAAATAACCGCTTGTTCGTTTTGCATTACGATATGGCGAGTTTCATTAGGCTCTCCCATCAAGTGGAACACAACGGAATCGTCCGGTAGATCGAAATAGAAATAAGCTTCCATCCGGCGTGGATGTGTATGTGCTGGCATCGTATTCCACATGCTACCTGGCTTCAGTTGAGTCATACCCATAACTAGCTGAGCGCTTTGTACGCCATTTGTATGAATGAACCGGTGAATGGTACGCTCGTTGGAGTTCTCCAAACCGCCCATCGCACCAGATTCGGATTCAGCCAGAGTGGTTTTGGTAGTTGGATAGGACTGGTGAGCAGGCGCAGAATTCAAATAGAATTTAGCGGGCTTGGAAGCGTCTGCACTTTTAAAGATAACATCTTTAGAACCTTGACCGACATACAGACATTCTTTGAAATCTACTTCATATTCTGTACCATCGACAATAACCGAACCTTTACCGCCAACATTGATGATTCCCAGCTCACGGCGCTCCAAGAAGTACGTAACACCAAGTTCTTTAAGGTCAGTTGTAAGTGCAACTTCTTCCTTAACAGGATTAGCACCGCCAACGATCATGCGATCCTCATGGGTAAGTACAAGCTTCAGCTCATCTGGTGCAAAAATGACAGGAATGTGGAATTCCTTACGGAGGCGCTCAGTGTCAAACTGCTTAACTTCATTAGGATGGGATGCGAAACGTCTTTCCATGGAATATTCAATCTCCTTCACAAGCATATTTTCGTTCGTATAGGTACAATTTACTCCGTTTATGTTCATTTTACAAGTGTTTATTTTTAGATGTTGGTTCATTTTAGTTTATTTTTAAGTTTTAATAATTGCCAAATGAACGAAAAGTGTGCACAATAGAGCTAAAATGCTTAGTTCTCATTTATAGGTTTGTTATCATACTATTGAAAATTGGGATGTGGGAGGTTGAACTTGAATGCTGGAGTCGAATGGTATTCAGAGTACTTATCAGGACCGTCAACAAGAAATCATTATAAGTATAGCGCTGGAAGCGCAGAGACGGCCTCTGCTTGAGAGTGGACTCTGGTTCCACGATGATGTGCGAAATAACTTTTATTATGCCTCATATCTTTTTGCAGCCGCAGTAGATGATTCTTTGTCGTTGCCTTTTGACCGGGAAGAAGCAAAGCAGAAGGCACAGGATGTGCTGCTGGAGACATTAATGCTACAGAATCGTCAACCTGGCACAGAGCTTTACGGGCACTGGCCGCTTGGATTGAATCCGATTCCACGAGAAGCATCGCCGCATGAGTTGCCTGTGGAAATTATGGGCAGTCTGATGGTCTATTTTTGCAAAAAATATGGTGGATCATTAAACGCTCAACTTCGCATTGTACTGAATACAGCATTTGGACATATTTATCGGAGTGATTTCTTCCGTAAGCCGGTAATCACTTTTGGACATCATGAAGCGAAATATACGGCAGCAAAGCTGATTTTTGGCACTATGTTCGCGGATAATGTGCTCGTTGAGGATGGTCGGCAAAGTTTGAAGGATACGTTGACATACATCCGCTCTAAGGGTATGCCAGAATACGGCAGTCTCCCGTGGTTCTGGCATTGGATACAAGCGTTTACCTGCGCTTTGGAGCTTGTCCCAACAGAGGATACGGATTTAATAACGACTCTTAAGGACATGCTTGATCATCTTTGGAAGGTAAGAGCAGAGTTTTATTTACGCGGAGCTTGGGTGGGTGCACATTCTAGAGGTTGGCCACATGATGTACCAGGGGATGCTAATGTGCTTCAT
>DOJM01000004.1:2915-3311 GCA_003529225.1 Paenibacillus sp. | reverse complement strand
GTAAAGGTACCGTATCATGATTCGTTATGTCGAGCTCACTATTGAATACAGGAGCAACCTTATTACGGTTAGCCGTCGTGTACTTGAAATTGCTCTTAATAGCTTCATTCGTCGAGCCTTTTAGCTGAATGACCCACTTGTCTCCAGCAACTGTACCCGCACTGTTGAATGGAGGCTGCGGCTCAGCCGTCCACTTACCGTCTGTGTAGATATCTCCAGGATCTGCGTTAAACGCAATCCGATCCACTTCAACCCGATCCGCATATACCTCAACGAAGTCGGCCTGACTGACAGGAAATTCAAAACGTCCTTCAAGTCCCTTCTTAGTCACTTGGGAGTAACCGCGATCGGATTCAATGTAAGACATGGAGCCGAGGTTAACCGAAGTGAAATCCT
>DOJM01000004.1:0-2910 GCA_003529225.1 Paenibacillus sp. | reverse complement strand
AATGTCCTGAGAAGGTAATCACTTGAGGATATTCTTTGAGATCCGTATAAAGATTAGGATTCGATGCCTGTTGCCCATCCATTACCGTATTCGATATAGGTTGGTGTACATTCACGAAAATGGGGGTATTCTGATTTTTCGGATCAGCTGTGAGCTCTGCAAGTCTACCCTTTAGCCAATTACGCTGACCTGTATCTGAGTTGTAGTTGTTCCCGTTTAAAAATAAGAAATGATAGCCACCGATTTCAGATTCATAATAGCCATTCGGCTGGCTTGTGAACCAGTCCGCAGGATAGTGTTCGTTGACTTTAGCAACTGTGGAATCGTGGTTACCTATAGCCATTCGGATCTGGGTGTTATTCCACTGCTTTCTAGCTAAGTTTTGCTCGAAAATTTCCCGAACCATCACATGATCATTGGGCTTGTCGTTCCCATTATCATTAATCATATCGCCAACGACGAGTATCGCATCCGNNCTATCGTATCAAAGAATTGGGTATAACGTGCATCTGCTGAAGCATGTGAGCCCACATGTACGTCTGACATCGCTACAAACTGGAGCAATGGCTTTTCTTTGGTCTTGATGATATAAGAGAAGGTTATTCCTTTACTTGCCACACCATTTTTGATCGCAATGGCTGACAAATTCATTGTTTTGGAGATCGAGATCGGCCCGTTATATTTCAAACTATTAACATCCGGAAGCGTACCGTCGAGTGTATAGTAAATGTCAGCATTCTGCGTTGCGGTTGTGAGGTGGATCGTCTGTGCTTCTTCATATCGGCCGGTGGGTACAGAAGCCGTTGGTTGATCTACAGATAGAATCTCAGATTCTTCAGCTGCAAACACAGGGGTGATAATCGGCACCGTGGAACAAATCACTGTGAGTGCCAGTAATAATGCAACAAATTTCCTACCTTTTCTGAACAAAATCATCTCTCCCAAGCATTATTTTATAGTTTTGGATCACATAAGAACTCTCCATCGACAGATGAGCTAGTTACCCTAATCTCGGATATTCGATAACTCCTCCTTTCTTCATCCTATTCAAAGTACATCCCATACTATTTTTTTGGTAGACTGGGGTCTGCTGTGTTTATTGTAGGTATGGTTTATTTGCCTAGCATTAAATATCTGTAAAATTCAAAAGATGCATCCAAAGACTGTGATATGGGTCAAAACGCCTAACTCAATGCCAAAAGATGCCTAATGAATGAATAACATATGCATATCATTAGCCCAATATGATCATAACAGTATCCTAGTATATGCATAATTTATGCCAAAAAACACTTTTAGTAATGAAAAAAAACGACCATCCTTCGGAAAAATACCGAGAAATGGCCGCAGCTTTAACAATGTTTTATTATTTATGTTTACCTGAACAACTCACAATAAAGTTGGCTCCCCTACCCGTTCATCCAAGTTCAGCTCTACCAGTTGACCGGCTTGTGTCAATCCTGCACCAAAGCCATATATCAGAATCTTTTGCCCGTTCTTTACTTTACCTTCACGTATACCCAAATCAAGAGCTAAAGGAATCGTTGCGGCAGAAGTATTGCCAAAATTCACAAGACTATGCAGCACTTGCTCCATCGGATAGTTCATACGCTCGCAAATCGGCTCAATCATTCTCATATTTGCGCTGTGTGGAATAAACCAATCGACTTGCTCCAGACCCACTTCTGCTTTTTCAAGCAGCTGCTGTACACCGAGAGGAACGGTTCTGACCGCCCAGCGAAACACCTCGCGTCCGTTCTGTACCAGCATCTGTGTATCTATCAGTTCAATATTGTTCACTTTATGGGCTNNGCCCAGAAATCCCGTCGATTGCTTATCACTCTCCACAAGCACTGCACCGGCTCCATCACCAAAAAGGATACATGTACTGCGATCAGTATAGTCTGTAATCTTGGAGATCGTATCCGCACCAATCACTAGAACCTTACGGTGCATCCCTGAAGCAACATAGCTATGAGCCGTATGAAGTGCATATACAAAACCCGCACAGGCTGCGCTCAAATCCATAGCTCCAGCAGTCTGTTGGATATTTAAGCGATCTTGAATCAAAGAAGCTACTGAGGGAAAGGAAAAATCAGGTGTACTAGTAGCTACAAGGACCATATCCACATCCTCAACGCTTTTTCCATAACGTTTCATTAGATCCTGTACTGCAGCTACACATAAATCGCTTGTGTATTCATCCTGTCGACTAATTCTGCGTTCACGAATTCCAGTCCGCCCCACAATCCACTCATTATTANNCTCAAGATCGGCATTCGTCAGTCTTTTTGCCGGGACATAGGTTCCGATAGCTGTAATTTTTGCACCTGTCATTCCAATCACCTCTTCATTTAGTATCTGATATTAGTACTTGGTACTAATTATAACTCTACACCTGCTTTAAAGTAAAGAAAGCCGGTAAAGCAGCATGGCTTCCCGGCACCTTCAATACATGTCTCGAACCACTTAAGCACGATTTACTTTGCGGTGTTTTCTTTTTCTGAAGAAAAATAGAATCGCAGCAATGATCACCACCACTAAGATGATTAACACGATCACAATATTCCATACATTCGGCACATAAACCTGCATTTTGATCGGCTCCGTATCCCCCAGCGTAACATTCCAGGTTAGTGTTCTGCCTTCATCAACAGCTGCATTATTATCACCAATTAGATCTATTGGCAACGTTAATTTAAAATCAAATGCCAAGTTTTTCAGCACCGCCCGAATAATCGACTTTGATAAACTCAATGTCCCCATGTTATCCATAATGGTATCCATATAGCTATTAAATTGAGGCTGCGCCTCAACATCATACTTGGTATATAACAAATTCTTTTTAGTAACGAGCTGTAGATCCACAATATCCAGCCCCATAGAGGTTGAACCTATATCCTCAATTGA
>DOJM01000185.1:399-5650 GCA_003529225.1 Paenibacillus sp. | reverse complement strand
GACATCAATGACAAGTCCCTTCATCCCTTGCTTCTCCAGCTTCCCAAGCTCTTCCTTGAATCGTTCTGCAGTATTCAGGGAGAATTGGGTAACCTCGATAACACCTACTCCGTCTTTTTCCATCTTAGAGTAGACCGTCTCGAGCTTCACATCATCCCGGGTAAGAACGAACTCGAGAGGCTCTACAGAGCCGGAACGTTGTATTTNNGTAGCCTTACTGCCTTTAGGTCCGCGTATCTTTGCAACAGCAGCATTTAGATCCATGCCTTCTAGCGATTCTCCGTTAACGGACAAAATGACATCTTTAGCCTGAATTCCTGCTTTTTCAGCAGGTGAACCCTTGATTGGGGAGACCACGACTACTTTACCGTTATCCGAAGAGACTTCTGCACCGATACCTGAAAAGGAACCCTCAATGCTCTCTTCAAATTTCTCAGCAGTTTCTTTACCCATATAGTTGGAATAGGGATCGCCTAGCGCTTCCATCATACCGTTGACAGCACCATCTATCAGCTTCTCCCGATCTACCGTCTCGTAGTAATTGCTCTCAATCAAACTGAGGGCAGTCCCAAGCTTCTGGGATTCCTTCTGCTGTAGACCTGCAACCTGCAAAGCAGAGGCTAATCCTTGTCCTGCAGCTTGTCCAAAGACATGAGTATAACCCGTCACGCCCAAGGTTACTAAACTACCGCATAGCAGGGCGGCGATAATCATAAACGCCGCGGTGCTTTTTTTTAACATGATGTTCCCACCGTCCCTTCTTGTCCATCTTGTAAACAAACATCCTAAGTCCGTCCTGAAAGGTACGGTATCTCTTCCAGTATATGCCGTACAATCAAATAATATGAGTTATAAGTTCGTTAAAAATTAGAGATAAGGCATAGGATTCACTGTCTTACCATCAATCCGCACTTCAAAATGAAGGTGGGGACCCGTTGAATTGCCTGTGGAACCAGATTCAGCAATCACATCGCCGCGATTAACTTTATCCCCAGAACTAACCCTAATACCGCCTTTGCGTATATGTCCGTAGAGGGTCCAAACCCCGCCTCCATGATCAATAATTACACAATAACCATAGCCGCTATACCATTCAGCTACGATTACTGTTCCAGAATCAGCTGCATGAATACTGGTTCCTTGGGGAACCGCAAAGTCGACCCCGGTGTGTACTTTACCCCTCTCACCTGTGATCGGATGTGTCCGTGGTCCATAAGAGGACGAGATCCTTGCGGATCCTACAGGAAGTAGAAAAGGTCCATCTCCGCCTGAATATCCCGTTTCACTAGAGCTGGAGCTAGAACTACTGCTTCCCTTACTAGCTGCAGCTGCAGCCTTTTTGGCAGCCGCCGCAGCTCTACGAGCCGCTTCCGCCTTAGCCGCTGCTGCTCTGCGAGCGGCTTCCTCTGCCTTAATCTTATCCTTTTGCGTTTCCAGCGCAGAACGTTCGCTTGCCAGTTTGACCAGCTTTTCATCCTGCTCTTCACTTAAATCATCACTTTCTTGAATTTGCTTATCATAGAATGCGATAAGCTCCTGCTTCTCGGCTTCTTTCTCCTTCAGCAGACTTCTCTGTTGCTCCAAAGAAGTGTACAGCTGCTTGGCCTGAGCATATTGTCCTTCGAGCTCCTTTTTCTTCTCTATAACCGTCTGCTTGTCCAGCTTATGTTGCACTAGCAGCTCCTGATCCTGATCCACAATCATCTTAAGTGAATCCGCGCGATCTAGAAAATCAGCAAAGCTTGTCGATGAGAGCAAAACATCCAAGTAAGAAACCGCTCCATCCGTATACATTAACCGAACACGGGATCCTAAGACTTCCTCTCTAGAGGCGACTCGTGCTTCTGCTTTATCCAATTCCGTTGCCGTAACATTCAGAGATTGTTCTGTATCGGAAATTTTTGTAGAGATTTCGGTCATTTTACCCTTAACTTGATCCACTTGCTGTAAGACATACTGCAGATTGAGATTGCTCTTATTCTTATAATGCTGTGCTTCCTGCGTTTGGGACGCCGCTTTCTCCTGTTGCGCCTTAGCGTCCTGCACCTCTTTTTGCAGCTGCTTTAGCTGCTTGTCGATTTCGGCAACACTTGTTTTTTTGGCATATCCGTCAGAGGGCTGGAATATAGTGACAGCTAGTAACATTACGGCTAGTCCGGCGGCAATCTTCTTCAACTTGCACTCCCCATCCTTCACTTTTTAATATTAAACTTTCAAGAACCTACGAATAGAAACCGTACTTCCCCAGACGCCGATCAGCACGCCGAGTCCAACTAGTACACCGACGACCAGCATCCAAATATTATCGAACGGAATTAGCTGCAATTGGAGCATAGGATCTCCCTGTACGGTCGATTCCAAAGTGCTGTAACCCAAATACAAGACAACGGAGGTAATGAGCGATCCGATCAGACCGATCAATGCCCCTTCTATAAAGAAAGGCCAGCGAATAAAATAATTTGTCGCGCCTACAAGCTTCATAATGCCAATCTCCTTACGGCGAGCAAGTATCGTAACCCGAATCGTATTAGAGATGAGGAACATAGACATAAGCCCCAGACCTGCTACAAAAATAAAACCAATGTTCCGTACAGCGCGTGTTATTTTGAACAAGGTTTCTATTGAGCCCTTGCCATATTTCACTTTGTAAATGGGCTGATCAGTATGTGTCTTGTTGAGTGCTTCAATCTTCTCAGCCACAAATGAAACGGTAGTAGGTTCGACAATTTCTACCTTAAGCGTATCTGGGAGAGGGTTATTGTCTTCATCGAACCCTTCCAGAAGCTCAGCCGCGTCCTCACCCATATCTGCACGGAGATCTTTAAGTCCTTGATCCTTGGAGATGAACGTAATCTTGCTGACCTCCGGCATATTGCCAATTTCAGTCTGCAAAGTCTCACGCAACTTCTGATCTACATTTAGTGCCAAATGCACATTAATCTGTACCTGGCTGTCTGCCTCATCCGCTACAGCATTCACATTAAGAACAAGAAGAATAAATACACCTAGGACAAAAAGAGAGACGACGATGGAAGTGATCGAAGCAATCGACATCCAGCCATTACGGAATACGCTTTTGAAGCCTTCCCGCAAGTGTCGCAAGAAGGTCTTAAAACTCATAGCCATATTCCCCTCTCGCCTGGTCTCTCACAATGTTTCCGTTCTCAATCGCAAGCACCCGCTTGCGCATTTTATTCACGATATCTCTATTATGGGTAGCCATTACAATTGTTGTTCCACGAAAATTAATTTCGTCCAGCAACTGCATAATGCCCCATGAAGTCTCAGGGTCCAAGTTACCTGTAGGCTCGTCCGCAATAATAACAGAGGGGTTATTAACGATAGCCCGAGCAATTGCAATACGCTGCTGTTCTCCACCTGAGAGCTGTGAGGGCTCACGATTTGCTTTATTTTTGAGTCCAACCAGATCGAGAACTTCATTCACACGTTTCTTGATGACCTTCTTCGGGGCTTCAATAACTTCCATGGCAAAAGCGATATTCTCATACGCTGTCATCCTTGGTAATAACCGAAAGTCTTGAAACACAACGCCGATATTACGGCGCACATATGGGATTTTACGTTGTTTAAGCTTCCCTATGTTAAAGCCTCCCACAGAAATTTGACCTTTAGTTGGCACTTCTTCTCTATAAATCAATTTCATAAAAGTAGATTTACCCGCGCCGGATGGACCGACAACATACACAAATTCATTGCGGTCAATTTTTACTGAAACTCCTTGCAGTGCGTGAGTTCCGTTAGGGTACGTCTTCCATACATCTTGCATTTCAATCATTTTCTCACTTCCCAATTATGACATTTTCCACTTGTGTGAATCGACAGGGTACAGCTTAAGTTTCCATAAACTTCAATATTTCCGCAATGTATCTATTGTAACAAATCTGTAACCGATTGAGTACCCCGTAACTGCCCCACTATTCGAAAGTTTTGTAATGTCTGTACATATACATATAAAAAGCACCTACGGTGCCGCTAGCAGAGGCCATCCAGGAAGGAGATTATTCATGAAAAAAATCCATCTTACCCTCATAATAGTCATTGCACTCATTCTTATCGGCTCATTAATCTATGGGGGACTTCAACTATATGGCCATAAAAACACGCTTCCAAAAGGTACAACCCTCGCCGGATGGGAGGTGGGCGGGCTGAATATCTCAGAGGTACGTTCCGAACTGGAGAAGAAGCTACAGGCCCTTGAATCTATCCCCCTTGTATTGAAGTTCAAAGAGAATTCTGAGCTTACCCTCAAGCTTAAACAGGCTGGAATGACCTATGAAGCCACGGATTTTGAACAAGGCCTACAAGATCTCACAGAAGGGCGGCTATGGGATCGGGTTAAAGCCCGGTACAACTTCCCCCAGAATTGGAGTCTTGAAGCCCATCTGGAGATTGCCCAATTACAGACCATCCTAAGTCCTGCTTGGGAGAGAGAATCCTTTGGTGATCCAGTAGATGCTACGCGGCGAATTACCGGGGATGATCGTGTAGTGTATACGTCCGAGAAGACTTCCCTTGAGGTAGACTGGACAGGAATGGTGACCTCACTATGGGCCGCTGCCCCCACTCGTTTTAGTCGTCTACTCTCGCTGCAAGAGAAGGGGATCACTTTGGAGGTTCCATTAACCATATTACAGCCGGACATCACTCTAAACGCTCTAAAAGAGCAAGGCATTGAGCGAAAAATCATGCAATTCAGCACCTCTCTCGGCGCAAGTGGACCTGGGCGAATCTACAACGTTGAATCAGCGGCTAAAGCTGTGAACGGAACCGTGCTCCCACCTGGCGCCGTTTTTGACTATGGCAAAGCTATTGAAAAAGCAAAAATAGAATACGGCTTCCGCGAAGCGCCAGTCATTGTGAACGGTAAGCTACAAGCCGGCGTCGGCGGCGGAATCTGCCAAGTTTCCAGTACGCTGTACAACGCCGCTCTGCGCACCGGACTGGAGATCGTGGAGCGCCGCAACCACTCCTTGCCTGTCAACTATCTACCCAAAGGCCAAGATGCGACGTTCGCTGAAGGCTATATCAACTTCCGTTTTCGCAATACGACTGGCAAATATCTAGTCATTAAAGCGGCTGTGCAAGGTCGATCACTAACGATTAAGCTCTTCGGTACCTTTCCGCAAAATGTCACTTATAAGGTCCATTCACAAATCGTAGAGGTGCTGCCTCCAGTCGACAAGTACGTAAACGACCCTTCCCTCCCTCGCGGAGGCTCACGCGTTATAAA
>DOJM01000185.1:0-371 GCA_003529225.1 Paenibacillus sp. | reverse complement strand
GTTGACGGTAAATCCATTGAGGTGAAGAAATTATCCCGCGATGTGTATTACGCACAAAAACGATTAATCGCCATAAATCGTGGGAGCGCAAGCAAATCTGTTATTCCAGAAGCACCTAGAAAGCAGTTGGTAGAGGATGGCGTTCGAAGTGAATAGATTACCTACACAAAAAAACGGTCAGACCTCGTGAGGTTCGGACCGTTTTTGCTTGTGAAACTATTTTACCTGTAGATGACCTTTCTCGCCTTTAAAATTTACGATTCGGGGGTACATTAGAAATAGACCTATAATCAGAAAGGATGAACACCATGTCAACAGCTCTTGTAAATGATCTCTCTAATATTGTCCGCAGTGCACCTGCTATTTTTGCC
>DOJM01000598.1:4601-5017 GCA_003529225.1 Paenibacillus sp. | reverse complement strand
CTGTTGCATTGGCTGAGTATATGGCTGGTTCAGAAGCCTCTTTTGTGCTCACGATGAACGACAAGGCACGTAGTCTAGGCTTATCTTCTCGCACAATATTTACTAATGCAACGGGACTATCAGGTAAGGATCTTGGTTTCACTGATCCGAATATGCATATTAGCGGTGAGACTATGATGACAGCTCGTGATACCGCTAAATTGGCTGCTGCACTAATCTATCATCATCCGGATATTCTCAATATTTCTAGCCGTACACAAATGCATTTGAAGAATAAGGGGCTATATGTAAGTAATAGCAATTTTATGTTGCCAGCTATGGGTGGCATTTACGCTTATGAGGGTACAGATGGTTTAAAGACTGGACACGATAACCGGGCAGGATACTGCATTGCAGGCTCGGCTCAGCGGGATGGG
>DOJM01000598.1:0-4441 GCA_003529225.1 Paenibacillus sp. | reverse complement strand
GTCGTTATTTGTGGTTTCTTTTTATCCATTTAGTGATTACAATAGAAATATTGTTTTAGCCCACATTATTTTAGAACCGCAAAAAACTTTTTTTCTATAATTTTGAATGACCTGAATTTCCTGAAAGGGGGGACAATAAGATAATGGAATAAGGGACAGTTGATCGCCGTGAGAAATAAAGTCATGACTGCCTGATAAAGATTCAGGAAGCATTATATATATGGCAAGCAATTNNNNAGGAATCAAAGATGAAAAAAATAAAGAAAAGATATATCGCCCTCATTGTTCTTGTTGTTATTATAGCGGGAGGCTTTCTGTTTCGTAATTCCCTGGCTGTCTTAGCCTTCGACCTTTTTTTGTCTGATCGGGTTGAAACTAAGCTAAAGGAAGAATCTTACCAGCCGCTTAAGGATGATAATAAGGTTAAGCCAGAACCGGTTGTGTACAAGAGCGATCCGTTCTCAATTATGCTCTTAGGTACCGATCAACGTGATAATGAAACAGCACGTTCAGATACCATGATGTACGCTGTTGTTCGCCCTGAGGACTATAAGATCCTGCTTATTTCTATTCCGCGTGATACGTATACGGAAATTATAGGTCATAAGGATAATAAAAAGGATAAGATTACACATGCCTATGCTTTTGGGGGGCAGCAGATGGCCAAGGATTCCCTAGAGGCGCTGCTCGGTCATGATATTCAATACTATGCGACAATAAATTTCAAAGGACTCAAGGATGCTGTAGATGCTATTGGAGGCGTTCCGCTGNNAGAAAGACATTGTGAACAAAGGTAAGGATCATGAAAAGTTTACAATTGAAGCTGGAAAGTCGCTTTATAACGGACAAGAAGCACTGAACTATACGCGTTATCGTGAGGATAGTGACTTTAACCGTACCAAACGTCAACAGGTTTTTATTGATGTTGTAGCGAATAAAATGTTATCGATTAGTCAAATTGGAAACATTCCGAAGTTGTTGGATATTATGGGAGATAATTTCAAAACCGATATAGAGCCTTCGATGATCATTAGTCTAGCCAAAAAATTCATGGGCGGAAAAGGCATGGATATCTCAAGCTTCACAGTTATGGGTGAAGGTAAACGTATGGATGGTGTTTACTATGATATCATTGATGAAGAGGATTTGAGTGAAGCTAAGGCGATGATCGACAATTGGATGAGTGCAGCAACACCTGTAGATCAACTAATTGAGCCTGGAAAAGCAAGTAATGCACTGGAGCCTAAATCAACAGCAGTTACGCAATAATTCTAAAGTGGAATTCAAACGCATATAATTAATTGCAGCAGCCATTCACATTCTTATGGCTGCTGCTTACTGTCTTCATGCTATAATGTATTGGAACTATTATTAAGCTGCCACGTATTAATAATTTTGCATGGCAGTGAAAGGAAGTTAAAGAACCGTAATTCCTTCGGAACTCTTTGAGGAGGATCAAGAGATGAATATTGCATTTTTTTTACTTCCGAAACAGGAAGTCGCTTGCGTAACGATCGATTCAACGCTACGTCAAACGTTGGAGAGGATGGAGTATCACCGTTATACTGCTGTCCCTNNGAAATGGAGAATATGCTGGTACGGTTACAGAGGGTGATCTGCTCTGGTATATGAAGGAATCCGAGGGCAAGGTTACTTTCGAGAACGCTTCAAAATTCTTGCTTAAAGATTTGCCGTTGAGGATGAATAACAGACCTGTCTCGATTGATGCGGATATGGAAGATCTGATTAATTTGGCTAAGGTACAGAACTTTGTTCCTGTAGTCGATGATATGAACCGGTTTATTGGCATCGTTCGCCGGAGTCAAGTCATAGAATATTGCGAGAAATTTGTATCAAAACAATCACAAGAGTCATTATAGCCCAATTTATTCGCGGGAATAGAAGCATCGGAACAAGGCCTGTATTTCCGGCGATAACGGAAAGCAGGTCTTTTTTTAAAATGTAAGAAGTACTAGTTCATCCCTGGATGAAGCATACTTAAGGTGCGCGGGGCGCCCTTGTGTGACACAGAATTTTTTATGCTATAATGGAGAATAAAGCTTTTTGCCGGAGGTAGAGAGACGTGTCCAATGTGCCGAAGGATCTGGATATCGCTAAACGCGCCAAGGTAATTGAATGGTTAAAAACAGAAGTGATTGACCAAGTTTCACGGTTATTTAAAGCGTTATGGGAAGGCAGTACTACCCGTGTGGGCGACAGCCTGGCTAGTTTGATTATGAGCTCTTATATTTTGGGCCGCAGACTAGGGATTCCCTATCGTCAATTAGATGACTTGCTACTCGAGAAGCTCAGAAAGCATAAGCAGGAAGGGCATCAACTGGAAGAATGGTATCAAGATATATCTGCTTTAGAAGAACATATGCGTAAGAGGTGAATACTGTTGAAATTTCGCTGGTCATCTGTGGCTTGGAGCGTAATATACTTACTTTTGCTGCTTAGTTTAACGACTCCACTGCTCATCATCACTACCCTATTTATGATTGTTCCGGCAGTAGTGTTATTCACTACGCTGAACACCAAACAATTCGTTCTACACGTATTGCCGGTGTTGCTGATTGTTGGTCTGATTACACCTATTTATGTGCTTATCGCGGCGTATTTCTTAATACCTGCTCTGGTTATGGGACGTTGGTATAAAAGACATGCTTCAGCAGTATCTACCGTGATTGCAGGTACGGTTACGATTCTTGGAGAATTCCTGTTACTCTTATTACTCGGTACGGCGTTATTTAACTTTGATTTGTCTAACTATGTGAACGATGTGCTGCAGATGGTTAACTCGCCTCTGTCTGATCTTGGTACTGCTAATCCACTGTTTACTGATCTTCGATTTACGACTGAGGATGTAAACAAGCTAAGTCATATGACGGTTCAAATGATCCCAATGACACTAATCGTAAGCTCTTTTATGATAGCTGTCATTACGCATTCTATTGTTCGTCCGATTCTGAACAGTATGAATTATGCAGTACCTAAGATGAAGCCTGCTCGTGAATGGAGACTTTCGAGATCGTTTATTTGGTATTATTTGATTGGTGTGGTTCTTCAGCTCTTCTTCTCAGGATCAGAGAATAATTACATCCTCATGATTTCTGCCAATCTACTGCCGTTGCTACGAATTGGCTTTATGATTCAGGCGATTGGATTTTTCTTCTTCCTGGCGCATGAACGCAAATGGAACAAGATGGTTGCCATTCTGCTAGCAATACCGGTCATTTTGCTGCCGCCGCTACGCATTATCGGTATTATTGATCTTGCTTTCCCACTGCGGGAGTATGTGACGAAATCGAAACGATAGGGTGAGAGTTCATGCCTAAATTTCTGCAAAGACGCTGGCACGGCTATCATACCGTATGGGCGTTCATGCTGCTGTTGGCCCTTATTATAATTGTTAGTATTTATAACTGGGCTCTTGGGGTCGTTAGCTTGTTTCTGGCAGGTACATTATGCTTCTATATGCTGAAGATGGAGATTTCGTTCCGCCGTAATCTGGTGGAATATATTAATGGATTAACTTTTCGTATTAAGCGAGTGGAGGGAGAAGCAGTGAGTATGCTGCCCCTCGGAATCATTCTGTTTAGCGAAGATCGAACAGTAGAATGGAATAACCGCTACGCTGGTGATGTTTTTGCGCGCAAGTCTTTAGTTGGGGAACCGCTACTGGAATTGCTTCCGGATATGCAGTCTTTTTTTACGACGAATGTATCGGGAAAACGGGATGTTCACAAAGAAGGTGTATTGCATGACACTCGCCTTGAGATCACTGTGGATGAACGATTTTATCAAGCCGTTATTATTCCAAGTGAACGTATTCTTTACATGTATGACATCACTGAGCTTGTGGTGCTACGTGAACGTTATGAGGATGAGAAGCTGGCGATTGGCATAGTGATGATGGATAATCTAGATGAATCTGCTCAAGGAATGGATGATCAACAGCGTACTTCTCTGATCGCTAAGGTGGCGAGTGAGATCACCGAATGGAGTAAACAGTTTGATGTTTACCTGCGTCGTCTGTCGTCTGAGCGTTATCTAATGCTACTTAATCATCGTAGTCTGCAAGCACTGGAAGAAAGTCGATTCGTTATTCTCGATGAGATTAGGGAAATGACGGCCGACCTNNTATTGGTATGGCATTTGGCGCGGACTCTGCAAGCGAGCTAGGGGCTTTAGCACAATCCAGTTTGGACATGGCGCTCGGCAGAGGTGGTGATCAGGCTGCTGTAAAAGCAGGTCAGAGGTTGTCTTTCTACGGTGGAAAGAGTAATGCTGCGGAGAAGCGTACACGAGTGCGGGCACGAGTCATTGCGCATGCGCTGCGTGATTTGATGCAGGAGAGCGACCGTGTGCTGATCCTCGGCCACCGGACACCTGATATCGATGCTGTTGGTGCTGCGATTGGCCTTCTGAGAGCGGCACA
>DOJM01000069.1:1939-5216 GCA_003529225.1 Paenibacillus sp. | reverse complement strand
CTGCACGCAAAAACAGCCTCCCGAAGGAAGGCTGTTACTTGTCCCGGGTGGGATGCAGCCCTTTCGGGCTGACTGCGAAGCTGATCCTATCGATGCTTTTGCTCCGACGAACCACCTGGGCTTCTCTTCCCCTGCACGCAAAAACAGCCTCCCCGAAGGAAGGCTGTTACTTGACGTCCCGGAAGGGATTCGAACCCCTGACCGTGCGCTTAGAAGGCGCATGCTCTATCCAGCTGAGCTACCGGGACATATAAGAAATGATGCTGTGCATTGACGCAACGATCTCTATTATACAGCATTCAGCAAATTTATCAAGTACAGGATTTCAACTCATCATAGCAAAGCTATAGTTCGCTTACGCATTTAATTATTAATTAACGATTCAATACATAGGTTCCAAAGAGTTATTAGATTATGACAAAGACAAAGATATTAATGGAAATTTACCGATAAATAGGTAGGTTATATTATTTGTTACAAAATAAAGGAGGGTTCTGTCATCAAGAAAAAACTACAACTTATTATTTTCACATTGATTGTCTTGGTATTTATCTTTACTAACACAACGATCGCTAAAGCTGAAGGTGCACCAGGGATACGTGATAGTGTTGTATTCGATCACAAATTATCCGATGACAAATCCGGACTTATTCCCATTGTGCGAGTAACTTCAGATGATTACTCCGATGGAACGTCTACGATTCAAGAGTACTCTTTTCCAGAAGCCATGATCAAAATTCCGGAAAATGCCAGTTACATTGAAGAGAAAGATACATCCAAACCGAACACCCTGGCAATAGGCTGTGGGTGGAAGCCATATAGTATGATGTTCCAATTGTCCACGGGTTACACAGCCTATCAAGTTGAATGTTATGGAATGTATAACACTCAAACAGGAAAAGAGACTGGACCTGAACATTCTCGTCTTCTTCAGTTTGATCTGAGCACAAAGAAATTAAAGGTGCTTCGACAAATTGATAGCATGTCTTATAATTCAAGAATTAATTTATACCGCAATTTCAAGGGGTATTCAGTAAGCACAGAAGAGCCAGAGCCTTCTAGGCCTGGAGATTATAGGTTAAAAAAGGTGTATGTCTATTCGTTTGAGACAAATAAACAGATTGCAGTTGTAAATGACAATCCTCGGGATGGAGATCCACTTATCGGGAATTATGACCGGGCATTAGAAGATAACACCATACTACTCGAAGAAAATAACACAATTAACGGAAAGCAATCTATGCCTAAGTACTTTCAACTTTATCCTGACGGCCATAAAACAGAGGTATTCGCTAATCCAAATCTTGCATCTGAACGATGGGGAAAGAAAATCGGCGAAATCCGGTACGCTGAAAAATATGATTCAAAAAGGAAAGATTCGTTCGTAGGTTATACCTTAAACGGGAAATTCACGCCTCTAAGTCCGGGTAATACTAAGGTTTTGGCTGGGTCCACTTTTTCACCAAACAACACACATTTGATTATTTCGTATTCATTTAGAGATCCCAAAGCGGCGTATGAAGCAACTATTGTTGATGTGAAAACAGCTAAGGTATTATATACACTTCCCGCACATGAAAGTGGAAAAAGATTACATGGTTACCATTGGGTAAACGATGATTTGGTCCGCATTAATTTCAATATTGATTCATTCTCCGGGTATTTGCATGTGCCGACCGGAATAATAACTAAGAAGGGGAAGGAAGACTATTGGGGTATTGGAAGAGTCTATTCAGGCAACTACTCGGATCTTTTAACACCAGAAGCACCTGCACAAATTATTGTTAATGGTAAGAACGTTGTCTATTCAGGTCAAGGTCCCTTCCGCTTGTATAAAGGAGACGGGGCGTTACTGGTTCCCCTTAATGATTTTGCAATGGCTATTAATGCTGCGGTTAGTGTGACAAAAGATGGTTGGCAGATTCAATACGGTGATCAAACTATCATGATCGCTAAAAGCAAAAGTACCATGTTCCAAGGACGAGCCTATGTTCCTTTAAAGACCCTTACGGATCAATTAGGAATAAAAGCTACGGTTAAGGAAAAAGACTATGAATAGTAAGTTATAGGGATCTCAATAATAGAAAGAGCAGCAGCCCTGGACGAAAGGCTGCTGCTCTTTCTGTTGAACTTATGTGTCCCGTAAACTTGTTACAACGCTACTCCAGCCTCTGAAAACGCTCCCCCAGCTGCTTTTTCAAATCACCATAAGTCATTAATTCCCGCTGAAACTTAGAACGTTCATCTTCTGGCGTCATAATCATGCTGCCTGTAAACGCGCTCGAAGTCACATCTTTAAAAGCATCATGCATATTGTTATCAAACCAATCGCTAGAAGTATCAGCGTCGTTAGTGAGGATACGGACGATCTCATAGCCTTCTTCGCGTTGATCTTCCACGATATACACCAAAAGCGCAGGATCACTAACAGCACCTGGCAATACACCTACTTCTGCACAAGGCGCACCATCATACTCCATCATTCTACGAATTTTGGCATCTTTAATATAATACACCTGTCATCCTTCCCTCCTGGCAAATTCCTCTCTCCCCTAGTGTTCGGATAAGGACATACATTTTATGCCTTCCTTCGGCATATATCTGTATTACTTGGCAAAAAAGTAAGGACAACAATCGCACAAAAAGAGGAGGATGAACCATCATGTGCGGAATAACCGGATTTATCCAGTGGCGCGGAGATCTCACACAGCACTCGCAGTTGCTGGTCAAAATGACTGAAACTTTAGCAAACCGCGGACCCGATGCAGCTGGAACTTGGATTTCAGGTCCTTGCGCATTCGGTCACCGCAGACTTAGTGTTATCGATCCAGAGAACGGCGCGCAGCCTNNCCAACGGCGAATTATATAACGCACCCGAGCTCAAACAAGAACTTAAGCAGCGGGGTCATCAATTCCGTACCCAATGTGACACCGAGGTTCTGCTGCATGCCTATATCGAATGGGGACCGGATTGTGCAGAGAAGCTCAATGGGATCTTTGCCTTTGCAGTGTGGGACGGTCTTCGGGATCAGGTCTTTTTTGCACGCGACCGTTTAGGTGTGAAGCCCCTGTTCTATAGTAAGGTGGATGATGTCTTAGTTTTCGGCTCAGAGCCTAAGGCGCTGCTGCAGCACCCCAAGGTTCAGCCAATCGTAGGACCCGAAGGACTAGCGGAAATCTTTATTGTCGGTCCAGCCCGTACGCCAGGACACGGTGTTTATAAGGATATGCAGGAACTTCGTCCGGGGCATGCCATAATCTATAGTCGCGAAGGTCT
>DOJM01000069.1:761-1877 GCA_003529225.1 Paenibacillus sp. | reverse complement strand
GACAATGAAGTAGAGACAGCCGCTAAGGTACGTGAACTGCTGCAGGATACGCTCGAACGTCAACTGGTCTCGGATGTTCCTGTCTGCTCGCTCTTGTCGGGAGGACTAGATTCCAGTGCGCTGACAGCACTTGCAGTGGATTACTACAACCGAAACGGCCAGGGACGAATGGATACGTATTCCGTCGATTATGTCGATAATGACAAGCACTTCAAGAGCCATACTTTTCAGCCCGGAGCAGATGGACCATGGATTAAACGAATGGTCGATGAATTAAATACGAACCATCACTATATCTCTTTTGATACGCCAGAGCTTGTAGAAGCACTTGATAATGCACTGTACACACGCGATTTACCTGGGATGACCGATGTGGACTCTTCTTTGTATTTATTTTGCCGTGAGATTAAAAAGAAAGCTACCGTAGCCATTTCCGGCGAAGCTGCCGATGAGATTTTTGGCGGATATCCTTGGTTCCATCGGGAGGAAATGCTCTCCTCGGGTACTTTTCCTTGGTCAGTTGCTCCTAAAATGCGTGCAAGTCTATTATCCCCTGAAGTTAATGAATGGATCCGGCCGCTGGAATATTTGGGTGACAGATACAGTGATGCAGTAGCCGAAGTCCCAACATTGGATGGGGAGACAGGTAAACAAGCACAAATGCGCGTAATGTCCTATTTAAACATCACCCGTTTCATGCCTACTTTGCTCGACCGTAAGGACCGAATGAGCATGGGCGCTGGACTAGAGGNNCTCGTTCAATATGTCTTTAATATTCCTTGGGAAATCAAGAACTTGAACGGTCGTGAAAAAGGGATTTTGCGCAAAGCGCTTGAGGGAATCCTTCCAGACGATGTGCTATACCGTAAAAAAAGTCCTTACCCGAAAACCCACAATCCAGCCTATTTAAATGCAGTACGAACACAAGTATTGAACATTCTAGATGACTCTACTTCACCTATACTTCCTTTAATCGATGCTGCCAAAATCCGTGAGATCGCCGCTTCCCCAGAATCCTCTACCAATCTGCCTTGGTTCGGTCAGCTCATGTCCGGTCCTCAGCTGTTTGCTTATCTCATTCAAGTAGATCTCTGGCTGCGTAAATATAACGTCTCC
>DOJM01000069.1:430-633 GCA_003529225.1 Paenibacillus sp. | reverse complement strand
GGATCCGGACCGAAACGATGGTCTCTGTTCAAATCTTCGATGGCTTTCACATCCTCATCACTTAACGTGAAGTCAAAGAATCCCGCATTCTCCCTGATTCGATCCGCATGTACTGATTTCGGAATCGTAATGACGCCTTGCTGCAAATCCCAGCGAAGTACAATTTGAGCAGGGGTCTTATCATACTTTCCAGCCAGCTCTTG
>DOJM01000069.1:0-306 GCA_003529225.1 Paenibacillus sp. | reverse complement strand
GTCCTCGATGATTTCCTTCAGATGATGAATCTGAAAATTGCTCACGCCGATAGATTTGATAAGGCCCTCTTCTTGCAGATGAATCAGAGCTTTCCATGTCTCCCGGTACTTTCCTACCACCGGCCAGTGAATGAGATACAAATCAATGTAATCCAGACCCAGCTTACGCCGGCTAACCTCGAACGCTTTCAGTGTCGATTCGTAGCCTTGATCTGGATTCCATACTTTAGTTGTAATAAACAGCTCATCACGGGCCACTCCACACTCACGAATAGCTTGTCCAACACCTTCTTCGTTATTGTAAGC
>DOJM01000527.1:3949-4118 GCA_003529225.1 Paenibacillus sp. | reverse complement strand
CTACAGGAGTATCGAGCTTGCTGAAATAACAAAAGGGTGCTGTATCGTCATATATCATGACGTTACAGCACCCTTTTCTTAAGAAAGTGAATTTATATAGATTGAACTTTAACTCTATATAAGTTGAACTTTAAAACATTCTAAAAAGGGAAAAGTGACGGAGGGGAAG
>DOJM01000527.1:1908-3797 GCA_003529225.1 Paenibacillus sp. | reverse complement strand
TTAATAGAAAAATCTTAAGTTTAACGTATATAAAACTATTAAGTTCAGCCGATTTAGTTCACTTTATTGAGAATGAATTTATCAATCGCGTATTTTACGCCATCTTCATTGTTGCTTAGGGTTACGAAATCAGCGATTTCCTTCAGAGCAGGAATAGCGTTCGCCATCGCAACGCCAAGACCAGCAGCCTCGAGCATCTCATGGTCGTTCCAAGAGTCACCCATAGCCATAGTCTCGGAGAGATCACAACCAAAATGATTGGCTAGGAATTCAAGCGCAATTCCCTTGGTTCCTTCATGATGCATGATTTCTAGGAATTGTGGTTTGGATTTGGTAATATGCACGGAATCGCCGAGCAATTCACGCAGAATTGGAGCCAGCTCATCCAAGAATGCAGGATCATCGATAATCAGCATTTTTGGTGTTTTTTGTGGGACAAGCTTCTCCCAATCCGGTTCAATATAATATGGCGTTTTGTTCAGGTCTGTATAATCTTTGATCTTCTGGTTGTCTTCACGGGCATACAGCTTGTCGTCAATGTAAGTTTGCAAATGCAGATTATGCTCCACGCAGTAAGTGAACAGCTTGTGTACCGCATCTTGTGGCACGTAACGCTCATATAGTACTTTTTCATCTAGCAAGTTCTTAACGAGTGCGCCTTGGTAAGTGATGATTGGCACGTTAAGTCCAGTTTGACGGGCAATGGCTTGCGCAGAAGCATAAGCTCGGCCTGTAGCGAGGGTTACAACAACGCCAGCGGCTACAGCCTCTTCAAGCGCAGTCTGTGTAGCGGGTGTTACTTCCTTGTCATCGTTAATTAGAGTGTCATCAATATCAATCGCGATCAATTTGTACATTTGTCTCTCTCCTTATCTCTTTCTAAATAAATGTAATTTGGAAAAATAATTCTTCTTATGTTGATTCTGACCCGGTTCCGGACTCAGCTCTGCCATAAGCATAGCTCCCAGAATACAACCACAACCGAGCAGAGCGGACATACCAAGCGTTTCTCCGCCAAAGGCTAAGCCTGTCAGAACAGCGAATACAGGTTCTGTGGCATAAATAATGGCTACCCGGGAAGGCGTAGTGTACTTCTGGCAGGCGGTTTGAATCCAGAAGGCAAAAGCGCTGGTAGGACCAATAGAGATTAAAAGTGCCCAGAGAACGTCCGGGTCCTTGATAAGCTCTGCGCTGTTTGCCAGCGGTGCAACTCCTTCAAAGATAAGCGAAGCGACAATGCTGAACAGTCCAACGAAGGCGAGCTGCAAGGTTGCCAGCGGCAACGCCGGATAATGAGGTGCATAAACGCCAGTATATGCGACTTGTAGCGCAAAAGCTATGGCGCAGNNAGAGCCGGTGAAGGTCAGCAGATAAAGACCTATTGCGGCAAGCGCCGCGCTGAACCAAGTGTAACGTGAGATGGCATGCTTTAGTAGCGCCAGAGAGAGAAACGGAACCAATACGACCGATAGACCGGTAATAAACCCGGTATTGGAGGTGGTTGTATATAGAAGTCCCATGGTTTGGAAGCCATAGCCCATAAACAAAAAAAGGCCTAGCAGCAAAGAATCGCGTACCATGCGGAAACTTAACTGTTTCCACTCCTTGCGGTAAAAAATAAAAGTGATTAGAGCCAGCAACAGGGCAGCACCTGTAAAGCGGATGCTGTTAAACGCGAGTGGAGGGAGCACTTTGACAGCATTTTGAACTATCAGAAAGGTGCATCCCCACATCATCGCCACGAGTAGCAGGCTGAAATCGGCCATACGGGAACGCTTCACTTCTCAGGTCATCCTCTCTTAGGCAAATGCCGTCCTTGTAAGAACGACAAGGTCAAGTTGTCCAAATTGTATCGTATATTCATGGGGAGGACAAGATAGAAATCGCTC
>DOJM01000527.1:333-1896 GCA_003529225.1 Paenibacillus sp. | reverse complement strand
TTTAAGGAATTAGGCTAGACAAAAAAACAAGGTCTTGATATACTTCGATAACCGCACATTTGTTCTTGTTTTTCGCATCTTAGAAAGGAGCGGTTTCACCATGATGGGCAGATCCCATTTAATAATCAGCACTGGGGTTACCCTATCTGTAATGAGTTTGATGACACACGAGATTACGATTCCAGTTATTGCGGTCGCAGCGTTAAGCTCTTTGCTGCCTGATATCGATGAACCGAATTCGCTGCTCGTGCGCAAGGCGATTCCAGAATTTCTATTAAGAGCGCTGCAAATTGCTTTGATAGGCGCGGCGATCTATCTCTATTTTGCCGGAATCGTGGAACGTCCTTGGAATATTGTGCTTGCACTGCTAGTCGGAAGTGTATCTTTCCTGCCTAGTCGAAAGCTGCGCCATTTGGTCATGATCTTGATCGCCATAGCACTCTTTGCGTTCGGGGAAGCCTATGATCCATGGAACTACATTGCAGCGTGCGTGCTTGTAGTCTCATCGGTTGTTCCTCATCGTGGACTGACACATACCTTGTATGGAGTTGCGGGCTGGAGCGCCTTATTGTATTTTGCCTCAGCGGGTATAAATGATGGTGGCAGTCTGTGGATAGCTGGCGGTATGTCGTATGCACTTCATCTACTGGCAGACTCCCTTACTCAAAGAGGAATTACACCATTGCCGCCAATACCCTTTAAGCTGCGTCTAAAGCTAATGAGTACAGGCACGAAAAAAGGTGGAGCCGTAGAGAACATCTGCATCATGCTGACTCTAGCGTTCGTTGTCTATGTATTTATACTTTCTCCTTGAACTAAAATGAATATGAAAGAGGGGCTTGTCTATTCTTTACGCAAATTGCGCATAGGATAAGCAAGCCCCTTTATTTTTATCGCTTAAAAGCTTGTAAGACTATTCCTCTAAGAAAACCAGTCCGATAAAATCCTCCGGCTCAATACGTCCGAAATAATGCTTCAAATCCAGATCAGCTAATGCGTCTCTAACCTCTGTCTCATTATAACGTTTGCCGCGAAGTGCATTTTCAACATCTACTACGTCACCAACCCCAAAGAAGTCACCATAGATTTTGATGTCCTTAATGAGGGAATCCTCAATATCCATGCGAATATCAATAATTCCAGCAGGGAATTTGCGTGTGTGTTTGACATTACTTTTTGGTGACAGACCGTAGTTCCAGTCCCAGTTCTGGTAGTGCTCTTTGGAAATTTCGTGGATTTTGTCCCAGTCGGCTTGTTGCAGCTTGTACTGAGGAACTTCTGAAGGATCCATACCAAAGATCGAACGCAGCAGGCCGGAGCGGAACTCTTCAATGGTCATATCTGTACCTAGCAGCTCTTTGATGTTTGCTACGCGGCTACGTACGGATTTAGTGCTTTTGGATTTGAATTTCTCTGGATTTACTTTCAGTGAGGCTTGTACATTGTCCAAATTGAGATCGAACATCAGTGTGCCATGGCTGAACATGCGTCCACGTGTGGAGAATTGAGCGTTGCCGGAAATTTTTTGTTCACCGACTTGAAGATCATTCCGGCCACTAAGCT
>DOJM01000527.1:0-328 GCA_003529225.1 Paenibacillus sp. | reverse complement strand
AAGGATTGGCCGTCGTCCTTAGTAATGAAGCTGAAGTTTAAATTTCCGAGATCGTGATAGACCGCTCCACCGCCAGACAAACGCCGTACAACCTTAATATCATTCTCTTTAACATATTCCTGATTGATTTCTTCAATCGTATTTTGATGTTTACCGATGATGATAGATGGGCTGTTAATATAAAAAAGCAGGTAACTCTCGTCCATCGGCAAGTGTTTCAGCGCATATTCCTCAATCGCCAAATTGATGGAAGCGTCAGTAATCCCTGTGTTATCAATAAAAATCATAGTGAATTCCTCCGTTGCAGCAAAATTGATTACAGTTCTCA
>DOJM01000467.1 GCA_003529225.1 Paenibacillus sp. | reverse complement strand
ATGTTCAATTTTAACAACGCGCATACGGTCGCGCCAAGTCCCAAAATCCAAAATATAAAATATACGCTAAGATCACGTACTCGGCGCTTTCGCATTAATTTAGGCAAATCAAGTGCCATACAACCTACAGCAAGCACCAAAAAAAACAATAACACCATTTGACTCACTCCTTGATTTTTTCAAGAAAAGAATTATCTGTTAGACCTACGCGGTTAATAACTACTGAGGCACTATAATGGATGGGCAATGATTTAAGGTAATCGTCGCCTTTTTTTTGCTGTAGCTTTGCCCAAGCTTTAGGACTGGCATGGTAGATCGATTGTCCAAATCCCATAATATCAATATTGAAGCGATTAGTTACTTGCTCCACAGTGTTTTGCATCCGCTCTATAATCCGTTTCTCTGTCTCCTTTTCCAAACGTTTTATGGTGCTTTCCGATTCCAAATTCTCAGTACTTTGCACTTCTTCAATATTGCAAAGCGCCTTAACATTAAGGTAAATATGAGGCTCCCCATCAATAATTTTCACTTTGCGTTTGGTTGAAGATTTAATCGATTCAATAACAATGGGCTTTCCGTCTTTCCCTGCTATCGGGCCAGAATGTGAGGTTACCTTATCGTTGATATAATTGTAACCAATCGTTTCACCCTCGTTTAGCCAACCGATCAGTTTGTCTTTTCTGAACACAGCGACAGTATGGTATTCCAATCTCGCCTTAGGCATTGTTCGCTCTACATTGCTTTTATCCTCTCCCTCTTTGGGATCTCCCATAACTTCCACTCCGGTTAGTACAGGATGTTCACCTTCAGACAATAAATTTTCAATAAAATCATCCAGCGTGACAGCGACTGTTTTTGCTGAATCTTTATAAGAATTATCTAGGGAACTAAATAATTTGTTCGCTGGTAATTTATCCATAGGTGTAAGGACATTCAAGACATCGCTGGCGGTTGCATCTCTGGCAACCATAACGTAGAAATCCATACGCGGTTCCCGACTTCTTTTAAATACGTCCAGTATCTCGCCCACTCCGGAGCGGGCAAGTCCCTCCCCAATAACCAACACCCGGATATGACCAAGATAACTCGTCCTGGAACTATCCAGATTCAACTTACGCTGCGCATCATAAAACGTAGGTACCGTAAATTTATAAACAACCACTGGGACTCCAGTGCCTCCCCCTCCTCCAGTCGATTGTGAGGAGATCGCAGATGGAATAACGACCTGCATCGAAACTGTATAACCAGCCTCCGCCTTGTCGATCCCTATCCCCAGGACAAAGGCTACCTCATTCAGCTCCTTTCTTTCCCAACAGCCACTTAGCACTAACGTAAATTGGAGAGCTATCATCAATCGGAGAACGCCTCTAATTATTTTTTTATTCATTTTGTTGATTCCTCATCACTGGATGTGCTTTGACGAAATAGGTTCTGCGTCTTGTTCTCAGCAGGTCTTGTCTTTAAAAAGGGCCATGGAAAGCGAAAAATAGAGTCTTTTAAGTCTTTTGAATTATAAGGTCCGAGCGGACTCATGTAAGGCATTCCGAAAGAATGCAAACTCGACAAATGCAGTACGACGATAAAAATGCCGAATAGAATTCCATATAATCCGATAAATCCAGCCAAAGCTATAAGTACAAAACGGATCATCCGCGCAGCTATAGACATTCCTGTCTCCGGAATAACAAAACTAGAAATGGCTGTAAGCGATACAATAATGACCATTGCAGATGAAATAAAACCCGCTGCAACCGCTGCTTGCCCAATCACCAACGTTCCGACAATGGAAATCGCCTGTCCAATATTTTTAGGTATCCGTACCCCGGCCTCCCGCAAAATCTCATACGTCATTTCCATGATCAGCGCCTCGACAAAAGCAGGAAAAGGAACACTCTCCCGCTGGGCAGCTAAACTGATTACAAGATTGGTCGGTATCATCTCCTGATGATAAGTAGTAATCGCAACATACAATGAAGGTGCAAGCAAAGTAATAAAAAACGAAATAAAACGAACTAATCTCAGCAATGTTCCAATATCGGCCCTTTGGTAATAATCCTCAGCAGACTGAAAAAATGCCACAAAAAATGTGGGTACCAACAGTACAAAAGGTGTTCCATCAACAAGAATGGCCACTTTCCCCTCCAAAATACCGGCTGCAATCGTATCCGGACGGTCACTGTTGTAAACGGTAGGAAAAGGTGTAAATACTGTCTCTTGAATAAATTCTTCAATATACCCACTTTCGAGAATACTGTCCGTATCAATTTTATTCAGACGGCGTTTAACTTCTTCCACCAAATCCTTATTCGCGATGTTGTTTAGATACATAATGGATACGCTAGTTTGAGTCACCCTTCCGATCTGAACNNAGCCATAAATGGCTATCTTTGATTTTCCGCCGAACCAGTGCCGTATTCGTCCGCAAATTCTCAGTGAATCCTTCCATCGGACCACGTACAACCGATTGGGAACTGGGCTCCCCTACATTGCGATCTTCCCAGCCAGGTAAACCGATCCGGAGAGCGGTGGATGTCCCATCGAGCAGCAGCATTACACTACCGGACAACAATTCGTGTACAAATTGGCTGTAATCAACGATGACGGTTAGATCACCGGCTATTAATATCTGTTTCTTAATGATCTCAATCTTCTGCTCG
>DOJM01000466.1:2103-2563 GCA_003529225.1 Paenibacillus sp. | reverse complement strand
ACAATAATAGGAAAAAAGGTTTAAAATTTATTTGAATGGTGCTTCTCAGTCATTATCTATAACAATGCTGTAACCGCTAAAATAAAGTGAACAGTTTTTGCTCACTTCCAATGAACACTTTTCGCCTAATAAATTCATTCCTGTAAACTGGGTTTATCAGTTTGTAGGAGGAGCAAAATGGAGGAAAAGTTAATGATATATTTAGAGATTCACCAATTAACTAAACAAAGATTAAGAGTTTCTCAAATTGCTAAAAGATTAAAGATTTCCCGAACTACTGTGTATAAATATTTAGAAATGACTTTTGAAGAAGCTGTAAATGAATTTGATATTGGTGAACGAAAAAAGATATTGGATCCCTATCGGGATTGGATTGTCAATTGGCTGAAGGAATATCCCTCCCTCAGTGGAGCTCAGATTTTTGATTGGCTACAGGAAAGGTTTCCAAATATTAAAGTCG
>DOJM01000466.1:874-2094 GCA_003529225.1 Paenibacillus sp. | reverse complement strand
GTCCAAAAGGATATATATGGTAAGGAAATACGCCTCTATTTCATTGCGTTCGTACTAGCACATTCCCGACATAAATATATGTGGTGGCTCAACAGACCCTTCACTACCGAGGACACTATGCGCTGTCATGAACTAGCTTTTCAATATTATGGTGGTGTCCCTGAAGAAGTTGTATATGATCAGGACAATTTGATTGCGGTAAGTGAGAATGCAGGAGACCTAATCTTGACTAAAGGATTCCAAAAATATATTCAGCAAAGAAAGTTTCGAGTGTATCTATGTAGAAAGGCTGACCCTGAATCTAAAGGGAAAGTCGAGAATGTCGTAAAATACATAAAGAACAACTTTGCCAAGAACCGAGTGTATTCTATACTGGAAGATTGGAACAACCGTAGCCTAAAATGGCTTGAAAGAACCGGAAACTTCAAGGTGCATAATACAACTAAAAAGAGACCTTACGAAGTGTTTCTCCTGGAAAAGCAACACTTGCGAAAGATCTCTAACCCGCTTTCTTATGAAAGCAACTATACTGAAATTATAACAAGGAATGTCCGTAAGGACAATACGGTGCACTTCAAATCGAATCGATATTCTGTACCTGTGGGTACATATACTAGACAAGCAATAGTCCATTTACACATCGCTGACTATGTACTGAAGATTTGTGACCCTTCCACAGGAGAAATTATTGCGGAGCATTCTATCTCTCAAGATAAAGGAAGACTAGTCAAGAATAGGAACCATTCTCGTGAGCGGTCCAAGTCGCTCGACTTATTAAGACAAGAACTGATCGCCCTTCTTGCCCATGATAACGCGACAAACTACATAGATAAAGTCAGCAAAGACTATGGACGTTATCGACGAGACCAATTCACACTAATTAAAAAAGTGGCTCAAGAAAACAAGGAANNCTGTACAGCGCCAATAGCTTTCGTGATGTCGTGGGATTTCTCAAGCAAACATCACTTGATCAGCAACATAGAATCATAGAGGAGAGCGACAAAATCCCAGTAGATATAGATGTTCAGACTAGAGGAATGGATCAATACCTCCAATTGATGGGAGGAAAATATGGTGAGTAAAAGTGTCATGGAAATCCAGCAATCTTTTCGACAGTTAAGGATGGTGGAAACTGCAGATGGTCTCACTGATCTCCTTCGCAAGGCGGAACAGAAATCTTGGACCTATCTCGAGTTATTAGAAGAATTAACCACGTTTGA
>DOJM01000466.1:270-825 GCA_003529225.1 Paenibacillus sp. | reverse complement strand
AACTGAAAGGCAATTAAAGCAGCTACGTGAATATGAGTGGCTTGAACAAAACTATAATCTCATACTACTTGGACCGCCAGGTGCAGGCAAGACGCTACTTTCCGTGGGACTTGGTATTGAAGCAATCAATAAGGGATTTCAAGTATATTTCATAACAATGGGTGAGTTGATTCAGTTACTTAAGACAGAGGAGTACGTAAATAAATCTAAGATCCAGTTGAAGCGCTTGCGCGCTTCTGATCTGGTTATAATTGATGACATCATGTATATGGCAATGGATCAACGAGAAGCTACCCTTTTCTTTCAATTAGTCCACCAACTATACGAGCAAAGTTCTTTAATTTTGACATCCAATAGAAGTCCTGAAGAGTGGACAGAGATTGTCGGAAATCAAGGAATGATGACCGCAATATTGGATCGATTATTGCATCGTGTCGAGGTTATTCATATGAATAATGAAAGTCATCGACTGAAGAATCAACAAAGGATTTTTAAAGATTAAAAAGTGTTCAGCGCTAATGAGCAAAAAGTGTTCAAATGGGGTTGACGGTTACA
>DOJM01000466.1:0-227 GCA_003529225.1 Paenibacillus sp. | reverse complement strand
TCATTATATCTGCAATTAACAGAAACTCCTCTTTTCATAACAGATACAAATACGTTTGTCATACCTATAATCTAAGGAGGAATGTATTTCACTAAAATTTATCCAGATATTATGTTGACTGTTTGTGCGCAATGTCTACAATTTTAGTCTTTTTTAAATACTGCAGCATTTTTTGCTCTGCATTTTTCATTTCCGCTTGAATTAGACATTCGTCTCCGTGGACAAAA
>DOJM01000289.1:2514-4763 GCA_003529225.1 Paenibacillus sp. | reverse complement strand
CGACCGCCGTGGCGACCGCCGCCTTGTACTGCGACGAATTCGCCAACGCCGAATTCATCCTTGTCGTAACGGCGGCGATCCAGGCGCTGCGAAATGCCGTGCTCGATCAAGTCTAGTCCATCTTGCTCACGCGGAGAAGTGAACGTAATTGCAAGCCCTTTGCCTCCGGCACGGCCTGTCCGGCCGATCCGGNNATATCATAGTTAAAGATATGCGTGAGACCTTCAACGTCCAGACCTCGAGCCGCTACATCTGTAGCCACAAGAAGCTGCAGCTTCGCATCACGGAATCTTTTCATCACACCTTCACGTTTACCTTGGGACAAATCGCCGTGCAGCTCATCACAATCATAACCTGCTGCTTGGAGTGCTTCGTTCAGCTTGGACACCCGACGTTTGGTCCGGCAGAAAATAATGGCCAAGTAAGGACGATCCCGTTCAATCAATGCTTTGAGTGCCTCTTCTTTATTACGATCCGAGACTTCCACTACCTGCTGCTTGATATTATCCAGCGGAATCGGAGAACCACTCTTAATAATGATATCCAAAGGCTCTTTCATGTAATTAGCAGCGAGACGTTTAATCGGATCTGGCATCGTCGCAGAGAACAACATCGTTTGACGACGATAAGGAACAGCCGTAATAATGGTCTCTACATCCTCCAAGAATCCCATATGCAGCATTTGATCCGCTTCGTCCAGAACGAGCATCTTAACACCACTAAGGTCGAGCGTCTCCCGGCGCATATGATCTAGCAGTCTGCCTGGTGTACCGATAATAAGATGTCTGCCACCTTCCAGCTTACGCAGCTGCTTCTCCACATCCTGACCACCATAAACGGCCAAGATTTTGATATCCGTATGACGTGCCAGCTTCCGTGCCTCTTCTGTAATCTGCAAAGCCAGCTCACGTGTTGGAGCCATAATCAGCGCCTGCGGATAAGCTCGCTCCGTGTGGATCTTGTCCATAATTGGCAGCAGGAAGGCCATTGTCTTCCCTGTACCTGTCTTTGCTCTTGCTATTACATCTAGCCCTTGCACCAATGGCGGTATAGCTTCCTGTTGCACTGGTGTAGGCTTAACGATGCCTTGGCCTTGAAGCAATGTACACAGTAATTCTGAAACACCTAANNNNGGCAAATTCTCCACCTCACTATTTTCTCAGTTAAATTTGATTACATCTCTTACTTAACTTCCGTCTTCCAAAGCCCTATTCAGGTAGCCCCTACCCGACTGTCCTTTTGGGGGCGTATGCTACAGATTCAGCTATATTTAAACAAAAGCGGAAGAACCCCGTCACCGGCATTCTTCCGTCCCATGTATCCCTTGACCCGTTAAAAGAGTGCGGTCAAAGTTCGGTTTCTGGGCAGCAGCGATCCACCGGACGTTTAGACGGCACTCCATTTGCGTTCCATTCCACTTTATACAATAGAAGTAAAGTTAAGCTTAGAAAGTTATCTTTTATATTGTACTTGATAGAACGGCATTTGTGTGAACCTGCAGAATAATAATTATTTTATCCTGCAGGTTAGAACCTTCCCGATTTAAAAATCGCATAGATCAACCACAGGAACATCAGAAGCGCTATTACGCCGCCAATCTCCACTGTAGGGAAATTCCATAACACTGAAGGCTGACCGCGCATCGCAGTGCCTAAAATGAGTCCAACCATGATGATACTGAACGCAAGCATCACAATACTAAATGCTAAGCGGTTCCCAACCCGGTCAAGCTTTCGCTCCAGATGCTCGAGCTCAGGTGCCGCAATCTCTACCTTTAGCTTTCCCTTAGTAATTAGCGCAGATAACTGCTTAGCCTGCCCAGGAAGCTCCAGAAGACTCTCTGCTAAATCGGCTACGCCTCCGAGGAACTTACGCTGTAATCGGGGTCCACTAAATCGCTGCTTCACAAGTTCCCGTCCAAAAGGCTCTGCCATCTCTAAAATGCTAATCGTTGGATCCAAGTTGCTAATGACACCCTCAAGCGTCAGCATCGTCTTGCCAAGCATCGTTAGATCCGGGGGAAGGACTAATCGATGCTTGCGAGCAATGCCAAACAGATCATTTAGCGCTTTTCCTATGCTCATCTTGCTGAACGGAACATCATAATATTCCTCGCGAAGTCGATCCATATCAATATGCAACGCCGCTCGATCCGCATCCTCAGGGATGACTCCGAGACGCAAGATTGCCCGGACCATAGCATCCGTATTCTTGCGCATAAGTGCGATGACAAGCGCTGACAGCTGCTC
>DOJM01000289.1:1394-2497 GCA_003529225.1 Paenibacillus sp. | reverse complement strand
ATGAGGATCAGCATGGAAAAAGCCATGAATGAAGATTTGTCTGAGCATCATTTCCACGAGCTGCTGAGCGATAACCTTAAGCTTAACGCCGTTATTCAGTAGCTCATCACGACGACTCAGCGTAATCCCTACTACATATTCCATGGTCAACACCCGCGTTGACGTATAGTCCCAATAGATATCCGGGATGTACACTCCATCATAATCCATCTGTTGAGCAATTTTCTCAGCATTACGCCCTTCTTGGCTATAATCCAGCTCGCCAAGCAGCGATTTCGAGAATTCCTCCACCATACGGGATAACTGATATTGCCTTGCCCAGCCTAGCTGCTTCTCAGCAAGGGCACTTAGATCTTTGAGAATTTCCAAATCCCTGCTCATCGTTCGCAGAATACCAGGGCGCTGAACTTTAACAGCCACGACCTGCCCACTGTGAAGAACAGCTCTATGCACTTGACCGATCGACGCAGCCGCAAGAGGAGTGTCCTCAAAGGAACTAAAAATTTCATCCATCTGTTGATCCAGTTCATGCTCCACAATCGTGCGCACTCGCTCTGCAGGGAACGGGGGCACATTATCCTGTAGTTTTACCAATTCTTGAATAATAGAATCAGGCAGCAGATCTGAACGGGTACTGGCGAGTTGACCAAGCTTTATAAAGGTTGGACCCAAATCCTCCAATACTAGCCGAATCCGCTCTCCGAGCGTAAGACTTGTATGTGCTTCTTGCGTTACAAGACGGCGTGGAAGGGATAATAAATGATAGAGCCCCAGCTCCTCCACCATATAGCCAAAACCATGGTGCATAAGCGCCATGGCAATGGACCGGTATCGTCCGGCATGTCTGATGCGTACTGCCATTTAGTCCGTACGCGTTTCCGCCGATGTTCCTTCTAGGTGGGAAATCCCCTCTAGCTCGGCCAATCGGCGCTCCAATACAGCAATTCGGCCTTCCAGCTCGTCAATATCACTTTNNACAGACTTGAGCATACCTCGCTCTTCTTCACCGCGTTCAATCAGACGATCAACGAGGGCCTTAGACTCCGAAGGAGCAAGCTCCCCGCGTTTCACTAATTCTTCAACAACCTTTTCTACTTTTTCCT
>DOJM01000289.1:0-1376 GCA_003529225.1 Paenibacillus sp. | reverse complement strand
ACACAATATTTCTTAATTCGTGATTGGAATACGAGCAGCCCAAGTAGCTGCCTGCAAGATCAGTTTACGTAGTGCTGGATGGCGGAAGGATGGCTCATGATGCCCAGGCATAAGGAATACTACTCGTCCTAAACCATAGCTGTGGCACCATGCAGCTGGAAGCCATTGACCCTCTGACTCATACTGAAGAAGAATAGTCCGATCTGTGAACGGATCAAATTCGAAATGATAAGGCTCTTCATCCAGCTGGAAGTCTTCAACGCCCTCAGTAATGTCATGCTTTAGAACCTTGAAGTTCATCGGCTCATAAGCTGTGTGGNNAGCTCGTTGCGCTTTGTCAGTGAAGCTCCCGTATGAAGAACAATAAGCCCGCCCCCTCCACTCACATAGCTGAGTAGTCCAGCCGTTTGTTGAGGAGATACAGTTTCGTTCCACAATTCGTTGTAGGCAATGCATAAGTCATAACTTGCCAAATGCTCAATACGCATCAATTTTTTATTCTCCGAACACTGAACGGTTAATAAATCATTTAAGATCTCACTAATTTGTTGGTCCACTCCTTGAAGTGGATGGAAACGGGGATGGGTATAATCACCAAGTAATAGACATTTTCTTTTGTCCATGGGTATCCTCCTCCTTATTCATTGTTATTATTCATCACATGTTGCCTATATTCTAAGGAAAACTGCTGCGAATGTCCATGTAGATGGCAGGTTTACTACTCTTAAGGCATCAGATTCCGGGTAAAAAAGCATCCCCACCCAGTGAACTCGGCGGGAATGCTTCTGAGTAGTAATGTGAATCTTGTAAAGTTGCCGCACACTATGGTCTAGCGATTTGCCGCCACATATTTGCCCAGCTCTACAATCATGCTTCCCATCCGCTCATGCTCAGGCATGATGATACGTTGTAGGCCCTCTTCTTTTAGAGCCTCAGAGGTAATACGTCCTACAGAAACAGCAAGCACTTTATCCTCGAAGGACTTCAACATCTCCTCCAGCTTGCCCTGTTCCCGAGCATATTGAGAGAGGAAACGAAATTGTGGTGCACTTGTAAAAGCCACGGCATCAATTTTACCNNACTTGGCGGGTATTCGCCCCAGCCTCCTGTAGCCATGACAGCATACGAGGCGCTGGATCGCCGTGCAGCTGCAAAACGACCTCCTTGCCCTGCAAATCCAGAGATTGAAGCCCGCGAATCAATCCGACCGTACTTCCGTCGTCATCACGAACCTCCGGCGTAAGTCCTCTTTTTTTCAAAGCATTCACTGTCTTATAACCCCGTGCAGCAATAATAGAACCAGAAAGGACTTCTAAAAAACGATCAGCGATATTCAGACGTTCGGCCGTTTCGAAGAGAGCATCCAGTCCCATGCC
>DOJM01000007.1:4899-6833 GCA_003529225.1 Paenibacillus sp. | reverse complement strand
CCAAAGATTTTTTGCGGAATCGGGCCTATCCCGTGCTGAAGGAAGCCTCGCAGTTCTTCCTTGATTATCTTGTCGACGACGGCAGCGGATTTCTTGTCACCTCTCCATCGCTTTCTCCGGAGAACAGCTACATAACTGTTACCGGACAGTCAGGGGTTTTATGTTCCGGTCCCTCCATGGATTCGCAAATTGANNAGCGGCAGAAGATCTTGAAACGGATAACCAACTTGCCGAGGAGTGGCGAATTGCCAGGTCCAGGCTTCCCCCTCTCCGGATAGGCCGGTATGGCCAAGTTATGGAATGGTCCATTGATTATGAAGAGGCCGAACCGGGGCACCGCCATATCTCCCATTTGTTTGCTCTTCACCCGGGAGAGCAGATCATTCCACACCGGATGCCCGGATTGGCTGAGGCCGCTCAAAAAACGCTGGAGCGGCGTTTGAAATATGGAGGAGGGCACACCGGCTGGAGCCAGGCTTGGATCACGAACTTCTGGGCAAGACTTGGCAACGGGGGCAAAGCCTATGACAGTCTTCGCGAGCTGCTTGTAAAAGCGGTTCATCCGAATTTGTTCGGTGACCATCCGCCTTTCCAAATTGACGCCAATTTCGGAGGAGCGGCCGCAATCCAGGAAATGCTGCTACAATCCCATGGGGGAGAAATACATCTGCTTCCGGCCCTTCCTTCCAGGTGGCCTTCCGGTTCAGTCAGGGGGCTTCGGGCCAGGGGAGGATTTACTGTTAACATAAATTGGAGAGACGGCTGGTTGGAGCAGGCCGAGATCTGCGCCGCTTGTACCGGAGAATGCACATTATACAGCACGGTGCCTCTGGTGATCTCCGGCATGGACCGGCCTTCAGCCCCTGTGAAGAAAATAGGAAATCTGTATATGTTTTCGTTGCACCGGGGAGAAACAGTCACAATTTCCTTAGGGTCATAGCAGAATTATTGCTGCAGGTCAAGAATCCCGAACATTAAATAGCGGAGGTTATCTGTAATGAGCATACTTACTTGGAACAGTGAACAATATTTACTTGACGGGGAGCCGTACCGGATGATCTCGGGAGCCATTCATTATTTTCGGATTGTGCCTGAATACTGGAAAGATCGGTTACTGAAATTGAAAGCCTGCGGATTCAATACCGTGGAGACCTATATCGCCTGGAATATGCATGAACCCAAGGAAGGGGAGTTCGTATTTGATGGCATGGCCGATGTGGTCTCTTTTATTGAACTGGCCGGAGAGCTTGGGCTTCATGTTATTGTCAGACCGAGTCCATTCATCTGTGCGGAATGGGAATTCGGTGGTCTGCCGGCCTGGCTGCTGGCTTACAGTGAACTTAAGCTTCGCTGCTGTGATCCACTTTATTTAAGCAAGGTGGACCGGTATTACGATGAGCTGATTCCTCGGCTGGTTCCGCTGCTCTCCACACATGGCGGGCCGATTCTGGCTGTCCAGGTAGAGAATGAATATGGCAGTTATGGCAATGACAGTAGTTACCTGAGATATATGCGTAATGGACTCCTCAGCAGAGGGGTCGATGTGTTGCTTTTTACCTCCGACGGACCAACCGATGAAATGTTGCTCGGTGGAACACTGGAAGATGTGCATGCTACAGTTAATTTTGGGTCCTGTGCAGAGGAATCCTTCCGCAAATACCGGGAGTACCGATCTGAAGAGCCGCTGATGGTGATGGAATATTGGAACGGCTGGTTCGACCATTGGATGGAGGATCATCATGTGCGCGACGCCGACGATGTAGCTGGCGTTCTGGATGATATCCTGACGCGCGGCTCCTCACTCAATATGTACATGTTCCACGGCGGGACCAATTTTGGCTTCTATAATGGGGCGAATCATATCGTGGCCTACGAGCCGACGACTACAAGCTATGATTATGATGCCCCGCTCACGGAATGGGGAGATACGACGG
>DOJM01000007.1:3083-4830 GCA_003529225.1 Paenibacillus sp. | reverse complement strand
CTGCGCCGATTTCGAAGATCTCCTACGGGAAAGTTGCCTTAATGGAAAGAGCGGAACTATTCACAGCTTCCAATCTGGAGATGTTATCCGAGCCGGTGAACAGTGTGTGTGTGCAGCCGATGGAAAAGCTTGGACAGTCCTATGGTTTTATATTGTACAGCACTTATGTGAAGGGACCACGGTCCAGGCAGAAGCTTTACATCGAGGGTGTGCGTGATCGGGCGCAGGTCTTCCTGGATGGACAGGTACTTGGGGTAATTGAACGCTGGAATCCACAGCCTCTTGAACTTTCCANNGGGTCGGATTAATTATGGGCCGCTCATTCGTGATCCGAAAGGAATTCTGGACGGGGTTCGAATCGATAACCAGCTGCAATATAACTGGACGATCCGTACACTGCCGTTAGAACCGGGAACGCTGGCTTCACTTGAGTACAAGGTGCAGAAGGTGGAGAAGCAAGAAGCTGCGGCACTTCCGGGTTTGCCCGGATTCTACCGGGGCTGCTTTGAGGCCGAGGATATTGGCGATACCTTTCTACGGTTCGATGGATGGAATAAAGGGGTTGCCTGGATCAACGGATTTAATCTGGGCCGCTACTGGAACGCAGGACCGCAAAGAGCCCTATATATCCCCGGACCATTGCTGCGCAAAGGTCGGAATGAACTGGTTCTTTTTGAACTGCACGGCTGTGCGGAGACTTGCGAAATAGAGCTTGTGAATTGCCCTGATCTGGGAAGAACTTCGGCCGTCGACGATGCCGTGCTGAATTTTGTGCAGGAAGATAACTTGTAGGCATTATTAGCGGTGCCGTCATAGAAATCATTCCCCTATCCTCTCAGCCATTAGACACAAGAAACCTGCGTTTTCTTTTATTATTTTACAAAAAAAATGAAGACGAGCAGTCAATATAAGGATATCTGAAAGGCACTCCTTCGGGCGTGCCTTTATTTTTCGATGTCACATGGTTTTGTAGTATGATGAGAACAAGGCAGCTACATGGTTGTTCATAGGCTGAGAAGAAAGTGGGTGTCGCCATGTGGTTTTGTATGATCGCGATGGTCGTGATCTTGATCGATCAGGTCTCGAAAATTTGGATTCGGATGAACCTGGATATCGGAGATAGCTTGTTCTTCGGACGATGGGAGATTACACATTATGAGTATAGCGGGATGGCTTTCAGTTTATTCCAAGGTTATTCGGGGTGATCGCCATCTTGTTCGTCATCGGTGTGTTCTATTATCGCAGCATGGATGCCTGGAAAGGCCGATTGGCGGATATGATCGCTGGTTTCTTGGTCGGCTGTGCGGTTGGCAACGGGATTGATCGACTGGTGTTCGGGCAGGTCACGGATTTTATCATGTCTCGATCGGGGAGAGGCATTCTCAATCTAGCGGATTATGCGATCAACATCGGGATGATCATGCTCGTCTTAAATATGGCAGTGAGATTCGTGAAGAAGCGGGTCTGTCACGCGCATTGAGGAATTATTCTCTTATCTTTATAGATTCCTTAGAAGTTCCTGTTACGATGTCTCTGCATGGTAAGAGAACGACGTAATAACAGATTTCGAAGGAGGAGAACATTCAACATGCAAGCAACGAAACGATTAAGAGGTATCATTTCCCTGGGTCTAGCATTTTCACTATTACTATCGCCAGTGAGCGCCTCGGCGACCGCGCAGAAAATTACGGGGTCGAAGGAGAATATACAAGAGATTAAATCTTTGACGTCATCGGACTATAAAGAT
>DOJM01000007.1:320-3065 GCA_003529225.1 Paenibacillus sp. | reverse complement strand
CTTTCACCGTGTAGCAGAATACAGCAGCATGAAGACAAGGTTGATCAAATATTTACACGAAGAGCTGGATTTTGACGTGATTGCATTTGAGTCGGGCCTTGGGGATTCCTTCATGACGTATGATAATGCAGGAACATGGACATCGCAACAAATGATGGAGCGTTCAATTTTTCCCATCTGGCATTCCAAGGAGACTCTGAATTTATTCGATTACATCAAGAAGAAGCAAGGGACGAACGATCCCTTATATCTGGCAGGTTATGACATGCAGTTCACATCAGGGTACTTAACGCAATTTATTGCCGGTTGGATTGCCAAGGTAGACAAGGATCAGGGCGAGAATTATTTCAACTTCGAAATGCAAGCGATGACGGATTTNNTCTATAAGGTGCTCAACCAATATGGCATGGACGATAGTCATCCGGAGGCGAAAGCAGAAATCAAGAAGGTGAAGGATGCGTACGAACCGAAATACAAGGCGTTGATCCAGTTCATCCAAGAGAACAAAGAACAACTTGCNNAGATGGGGATGTACGATACGAAGGAAAGCTATGAATTCCGTGATCGGATCATGGCTGACAACGTGGAGTGGTTAATGAAGGTGATGTATCCTGGCAAAAAAGTGATTTTATGGGCGCATAACGATCATCTGGCGAAGAATACGTCCAAAATCGAAACGAAAGAACAAGGGAAATGGATTAACAGCTTTACAAGTATGGGAGAATTGCTACATAAGAAGCTAAAGGATAAGGTCTACGTATTGGGTCTGTACATGAATAGCGGTAAGGCGAGCACGATTACGACACAGAAGATCTTCGATATTCAACCGATGCCGAAGGGGAGTCTGGAACAGCTGATGATGCAGAGCGGTTATAAGATTGCGTTTGCGGATCTATCCAAGCACAAGTCTCCGAACAAAAATAATGCTTGGATGTTCAAACCGATCTATGCAGCCGAGGATGGCATGACGTCCGAGATCATTATGCCGATGTCGATGCGATTCATTCCAAAAGAGCAATATGACGGGATCATCGTCTTTGATAAAGTCAAAGAGCCGACAACGAAGCTCTAACTCGGTTTATACCTGAAAATTTAATTGTTCCCCTGTCGTGAACACCATGTGTGCCGCTGCAGGGGGATTTTTGGCGCACAAGAAGGTACAATGAGGGGATAAAGCTGCTAGATTGATAGACGCGAAAGGAAATTCAAGAGATGAGAGAAAAGATATTAATCGCCGATGATGAGCGAGAAATCGTCGAATTTATGCGCGATGCGCTTCAGGATGATGGATATGAGGTATCAGTGGCTTTTGACGGCAAGGAAGTGTTCGATCGACTGGGAGAGACGCCCGACTTAATCATCCTGGATATTATGATGCCGCATCTTGATGGGCTCGAAGTATGCCAAGCGATACGTGACCGGGTCTCGTGTCCGATTCTGTTCTTAAGCGCGCGCTCCAATGAAGCGGATCGGATTCAAGGACTCGCCGTCGGTGGCGATGACTATATCGTGAAGCCTTTTAGCATGCAAGAATTGAAGGCGAGAATAAGAGCGCATCTTCGTCGGGAGCAGCGGAGCCATCTTGATCATCAACCGAAGCTGCTGCACCATGGCGATCTCACGATGGATCTGGACAGCCATCAAGTATTCTACCAGAACCTCCCGATTCCGCTGACCAGCCGGGAGTTCGAATTGTTCCGGCTTCTCTACATGCATCCGAATCAAGTATTCTCGCGGGAACAAATCTATGAGAAGATCTGGGGATTTGATGCGGAGGGAGAAGCAGCCACAATCACCGAACATATCAAAAATATCCGGGCGAAGCTGGCGTGCGCAGCACCGGAGAAGACCTTTGTTACAACGGTATGGGGGGTAGGGTACAGATTCGAAAGGAAGTAAAGGCAAGTCGAAAACCGCTGCGCAGACAGTTTATGGGCGCATTTACACTCGTTCTTTTCTATAGCTTCATCGGCTCGATGCTGGTTTGGGGCAGTACGCTTTATTTTTTGATTAATCAAACGGACAAGAGCATTCTACCAGCCAATTATTATGAGCAGCAAATTCCCCAGATTTTAGGTTATGTAGATCAGCAAAAAGACGCCTTATTATCTCCTTCGAAGCAGAATGCATTGGAACATGTTATTCTGACGAAAGGCATGCAGTATCAAATCGTGAATCTGAAGGGGCAAATCGTCTACGGCTGGAAGGGGCAGACCTTCGTCAACAGCCCGGAGGATGTGCTAAGCAAGCTGAACCGCAGCGAGAAACAGGGCGGGAAATATATCAATTATCACCCGATCCGTGATTCGCAGAAAAAATTAAAGGGGATGCTGGTGCTACGATACAGTTTAAGTGTATCCTCCAACAACCCTGGAAACAGGCTGCTCGTTATGCTTATTTTGTGCAGTTTGATCGCACCGTTCTTCTTCATCATCTTGTTCTCTTTTATTTTCGCGAGAAAATTGGGTAAACGGCTCGAACCGTCTATCGCACGGATCATCGGGGGAGCTAGACGAATCCAGCAGAATGACCTGAATTTCTCCGTCGCAGGAGCAGGTGGGTCGAAGGAGCTGATCGAGCTCTCCGATGCCTTTGAAGAGATGCGGATCGCTCTGGAGCAATCCTTGAAGTGGGAGTGGAAGCTGGAGCAGGAGAGACGCGACATGATCTCTGCGATTGCCCATGATTTGCGGACGCCGCTGACGATCATTCAAGGTCATGTAGATAATTTAATCGAGAGCGGTC
>DOJM01000007.1:0-315 GCA_003529225.1 Paenibacillus sp. | reverse complement strand
CGTGCGGACAAAATGCTGACGGAATTGCTGTTCATGAATAAAATCGACACGCCTGATTTTGTCCTCCAGTATATGAGAGTGGATTTACTCGCCTTCTGTAAGCGGAAAAAAGATGAATACGCATTGTTATGCTGTGAGAAGTGGATTGCTTTTGACTTCTCTTATGTGAATAGGCGATGCGACCAAGAACAGCAGTTTCTTGTGGATACATCACGGTTGGAGCAAGTATTCGATAACGTGATTACCAATAGCTTACGATTTACGCCAGTGGAGGGAAGGATCGAGTGGACGGTCATCGTACGGGAGACACAGATT
>DOJM01000200.1:3346-3592 GCA_003529225.1 Paenibacillus sp. | reverse complement strand
AGACACCCTTGTTTGGTGAAGCAGTAGCTTCATCTTTTCTAATATTAGTGTTCTAGGATTGAGGATTTACGTTTTGACACAGCACGGATAATAAACGCAGAAGCTAAAAGAAGGATTGTGGCAGTGGCAAGGACAACAATAAAAGACTTATCAAAAGCTGATTGTGCGGCTTCAACGAGCGCGGATCCAGCAGCAGTAGGCATATTTTCTGCGGCTAGAAGAGCCTCGTCAAGGCTGTCGCGAACG
>DOJM01000200.1:2844-3272 GCA_003529225.1 Paenibacillus sp. | reverse complement strand
ATACTTCCTCTATAGATGCGGCCATGCCAGCTTTTTCGACGGGGACATTTAGCATGATTGAATTTGAGGCGGCAGTCATGGCTCCCCCAAGACCTGCACCCAGAATCATTAAGGCTGCGAATTGTAACAATATATTTCCGTCATGGAAGAGTAGAAGGGTGCCCATTCCTATACCTGACACTAACAGACAGGCCCACTGTACTTTTACTTTGTCCAATCGATACAACACTAGTCCGATGAGTATCCCTGAGATGAAGGACGCTATCGAAGTGAATACAACGTACAAGCCTGCTTCCAACGGTGTATATCCAAGAACAAGCTGGAGCCGTTGAGTCACGATCAATTCCATTCCAATAAGTGCGAAACAAGACAATAGAGCTGTAGCAACTCCTGTAGAAAAGTGGGAGTCTCTAAATAGTGCAAAATCT
>DOJM01000200.1:0-2809 GCA_003529225.1 Paenibacillus sp. | reverse complement strand
ACAATCACGGCAGATAACACAGCGATGGCAATTGAACCTTCACGTCTACTGATCTCCTTAACTGCATAAACAAGGGCAACCAGACCAATCATAATTTGAACGGAACCAATGAAATCCCATTTCTTATTCTTATTCCCTTTAAGATTTGGGATTAGTAAGATGGCCAAGATCAGTGCAAGAATAACTATAGGAATATTGATGAGGAACACCGATCCCCACCAGAAATGTTCCAGTAAAAAACCACCAACGAGTGGACCCATTCCTGCTCCCACAGAGGAGACAGATGCCCAAATACCTACGGCTAGTGAACGCTCACGCTCATCCGAAAAGGTAGTTAAAATAATGGAGAGTGTTGCGGGCATCATCATGGCTGCACCAATAGCTAGTAGGGTACGCGCAGCAATAAGCACGAGAGGTGTCGGCGCGTAGGCGGCGATTAATGAAGCCAACCCAAAGATAGTAAGTCCCATAACGAAGAGTTTTTTATGCCCAAGACGATCGCCTAGTGTGCCAAGACCGAGTAATAATCCTGCCATTACAAGTGGATAAATATTTACGATCCATAGTTTTTCCGATGCAGAAGCAGCAAGATCATGCGTAAGTCGTGGTAGAACCGAATAAAGTACGGTCATGTCGATGACGATCATAAAGAGTGCGCTGGACACAATCGCCAGCACGATCCAGCGTTGAAATTTAGATAGATTTGATGAAAACATGGGTAATCCTCCTAAGATGATAGTAGCTAATAACGTTACCTTGACAAGGTAATGGTGTTCCGTTATTGTACTTTGAGGTATAGGGTAACCCGATAGTCAAGAGGAGTGATTTGAATGTCTATTGATTATGATCAATACTTTACGACGAGCGAGTTCGCAAAGGTATGTGGGGTAACGAAGCATACGTTATTCCATTATGATGACATTGGTATATTAAAACCGGAGATCGTGAAGGAAAACGGATATCGTTATTATTCCTATAAGCAGTTTTATACCTTCGATATTATTGCCGTACTAAAAGGGACAGGAACGCCGTTGAATGAGATCAAAGAATATATACAAGATCAAAACACATTGCATTTTTTATCCATGCTTAAGCAAAAACAGCTGCAGTTGGTTGATGAACAAAAAAAGTTAGAGCGAATGCAGAGGCTTTTACAAGGGGCTATAGATAATACGAATCGTGCGCTCTACGTTGATTGTGGAGAACCCTGGGTCGAGGAATGTGATGAAGAGTATTTTATTGCGGTTAGACTCTCGAAGGAGAAGGGTGAGAAGGATCATGTACGAAAAGTATATCGAATCTTCGATTATTGCGATGAACATCATCTTGAATATGACTTTCCGATAGGTTCGATTATTTGTAAAAGCAGTTTGGAAGAAGGCGACTATGACCCGGATTATTATTGTAATAAAATCAATGAAAAGCATAACGGTGAATTACTTTATATCAAGCCAAAGGGTATATATTTGATCATGAATCACAAGGGATCTTATGAAACCTTACCTGCGTCCTATGAGAAGCTAAAGTCTTATATTGCTGAAAATGATTTACACATAACCGGAAACGCTTATGAGTATGAATTGCTTAGTTATTTAGCTGTAGGGGATCCGGATAAGTATGTTATTCAAATTGCGATCCAAACCTTTTGAGGTTTAGAGCATTGGATTGACTTTTAAAATGGCTTACAAACTGACACGCTTGGGATTCCAAGCGTTTTTTTTATGGATACCTGATGGCTTGAGCATTAGCCAGGTGCGACATTTTTATTGTCTATATTGATTGACAATGATAATCATTATTATTAATGTGTAAACAGGCGTGAATCCTTATGCTCACCTTACCGCCGTCAATGCCTCTGAGCTGGTGCACTATGATTGAGTTTTGTTGATGATTATCCATAGAAGAGACTACTATTGAAATGAGGTATGCATTGTGAAAATAGATGTTAATCAGTTAGCAGAGCATTTTGCACACACTCCTTTCCAAGTAGAAGGAGTATATCGATATGCTGAAAATCCAGGTGTGCCTTACGCTGACTATACAGATTCTTTTCCTGGATTTGTGTTTCCACTTACAGGAAAGATTAAATTTAAATTTAATGGCACGCCTTATATCTTTTCGCCTGGAAAAGTTGTGCATGGGGGTGCAAAAATGAAACTAGATCAAAAAATGTTAGGTAGAACCAATTGGGAATATATTCTTGTTCAATATCGGATATGTAACTCAGAACTAAAAGAGTCAAGCTTTTCTCATCAGCATTTTGAATTATTAACAGGTCAATCTCCTCGTCTTATTGAATTAGTTATGCGTCTTTGGCATGTGTATAATCAGCGCGGAGGCATTTCTAGGTTTCAGACTGAAATGCTATTTCGTGATGTATTGAATGAGGCTTTATTATGTGTGGTTAATCGGCAAAATAGCTGTCAATCACATATTTTATTTGAGCAGGTATCTTCCTATATTCATGAACACTATTATCAAAGCCTTACAATTCCCTTGCTTGCAGAACAATATAACGTGAATCGAAATCGGCTATCTTATGTATTTAGAAAACATGCAGGGATGGGACCAGCAGAATATTTATTGAAATACCGTATAAACATGGCACAAGAAACGCTCTTTAAAAGTGATGCTCCTGTACAACAAATTGCGCAGGCTGTTGGAATGGATGACCCCTTTTATTTTAGTAGAGTGTTTAAGAAACAATTTGGTATACCTCCTAAAGAGTTTCGTGAGAAGTTCATTAATAATCCATGCTAGTTTCAACAAGCATCCATTCAAATCTATCAATGCCTTTACTATACTAATG
>DOJM01000208.1:8383-9636 GCA_003529225.1 Paenibacillus sp. | reverse complement strand
TGGGGCCATTAGTTATGGGCATATTGGGGCAGAATTGACGCCAGCGTAATCAAATCTGCCCCAATATGCCCATAACTAATGGCCCCATGATTTGCACCCCAATTATTCATGACATCATACACCGATTGGAAAGAACCATTATTGGTTAACTTAGGCGCAAACCAGGTCGTTGGCCAAGTCGGATCTGTTCTTTGATCCAGGGTATGGTGAACATCTTCAGGCAGCTCAACCGTATGACCCTCTACAAGCTGGAGAACAGGTCCAAGTCCTTTAACCAAGTTCATCCGGGCCATAGTAACTGGCATCCCGCCTTTGGTTAAATAATCCGTAGAGAAGCCGCCCCCACGGAAATATTCTTGAGAAGCCGGGCGGAACTCCGTATGGCTCAAACAAGCTTCTACCTCATCCTCCGAAATTTCCCAAAAAGGTTTAATCGCAGGTTTACCGTCTCTCGTCTGCTCACCCGTCCCATCAAGAGCAGCCGAACCAGAATTGATCAAGTGAAGTATTCCGTGAGCTGCCTCACCTTCCAATTGATGACCCGTTACTCGCTTAACTGCATCAGGACTCCAAAAGGTTCGGACATCCGCAAAGATTTGTGCAGTATTCGTAAGCAAATAATTGAACAGCATCGTTACTCCGTTCAGGCTATCATTCTCTGTCGCTACGAGGTAAGGGGTACGTTTGCCATTCCAGTCAAAAGAAGAATTCAGTATCGTCTCCATGAAATCCCCATTAGGGAAATGATCCGTCCATTGACGCTGCCCTTGGAAGCCACCCACAATCGCATTATGGCCGTTGGCCTCTTCCTCAAAGCCCAGCGTAGCGAGAACAGGATTGCCAATCATCAGATCACGGGCGATCAATGTCATTTTCACACAAGTCTCCCACTGCTTCTCTTTCTCATCATCACTTATTTGCAGATGCTTCGGATTATTATCGGCACCAACTTGGCAGTTCTCTTTGGTCCACGCGAGTGCTCGCTCATATTCCTCTTTATCATAAATCTCCTCTTCAAAGCGGCGTACATATTCTGACATATCTATATATTCATTACGCATTCCCAGATACTCTTGGAAGAACTGTTCATTCACAATCGATCCAGCAATCCCCATCGAAACAGAACCCATTGATAAATAGAATTTCCCTCTCATTTGAGCGACCGCCAACCCCGCTTTGGCGAACTGCAGCAATTTAGTCTGCACATCCGCTGGAATCTCCTCACTGCTAGACTCCTGAACATCCTCACCATA
>DOJM01000208.1:8043-8313 GCA_003529225.1 Paenibacillus sp. | reverse complement strand
GTAGAATCGGCAATGATGCACTCTACGGGGCGGCCATCCGGATAAAATAAGTTCTCTTCAATAAACTTAGCTACCCGCTGAGCCATACCCATGGTTTGAGCTTCTAACGATTCGCGAACCCCTCTTCTTCTGCCATCAATGGTCGGGCGGATGCCAATTTTCGGATAGTTTTCTATCACTGCTGTTCCTCCTCAAGATCATCTTAGGTTCATCGTTAATGAACCTATTTCTCCTTCATCATAAAATATGGAAACGCTTTAGTCAACACAA
>DOJM01000208.1:378-8038 GCA_003529225.1 Paenibacillus sp. | reverse complement strand
ACTGTGGTATTATGTGAATATGAGGTTACTTCTTTGATTTATTGGGCAATGTAGTAAACTAGGAAGTAGGTGATGATAGAGGTGAGTGAACGGATGAAAGCATTTGAACGGCGGGATCTAATCATTAATGAGCTGTATAGACAAAAGAAAGTCCATGTCGCTCAGCTGGCGCAAAAATTCAATGTCTCGGAAGAGACCATTCGGCGGGATCTGGACAAACTGGACAAAGAAGGACTTGCCAAGAAAAATTATGGCGGAGCGATCCTTAACGCCCACACGAATGAGGACCCTCCCTATGTTAGCAGACATCAGGTTAATATTGAGGCTAAACGAACGATTGCCGATCATGTTCTCCAATTAATTAATGATGGGGACAGTTTGGTGACGGATACGAGTTCAACCGTTTTTGAGGCTTTACGGAGAATTATAGAGGAGAAAAACAATCTTACGATTATTACGAATTCTTTGGTTGTATTATCCGAATTTCAACATTCTGGGCAAAAGCTAATTTCTACTGGTGGAATACTANNTCGAATGAAGAAGAAAGTGAATTAAAGATTCTTATGCAACAGCAGGCAAATAAAGTAGTTCTGCTCGCAGATCATTCTAAGTTCGACAGGACTGCATTCATCAAATTATTCAGTTTCGATAGGGTGGATTATATCGTTACAGACGAGAAGCCTTCTGAGGAATGGATCGAGTTTCTGAATAACTATCATATATCTCTTATCTATGCACCCGCTGAGTAATCAGTAGGTGCATAGATAAAGATAGGGGGAAATCTTTATTTCACTAGTCGTTTAAAAGACCGCTTTTCTCTACACTCTTCAGCCACTCCCCAGCAATCAGATCATGCCCAGCTGCTGTCGGGTGAACGCCGTCCCACAGCCAGTGGGCTGCATCAGTTCTACGAGTAGCCGTATCGAATGNNTCCATTCATCCCATTGTTCTGCCGGAGCTCCGGTATTTAGAATAAAAGGCTCACACAAGACCAGCTTCGTTTGCGGAAGTACTTCCCCAGTTTCTTCAAGCACATGACGGTACGCACGTTCAAAACGGTCCGTTATACCACTGGGTTCCCCTTTCATTGTTCTCCAAAGATCATTAACACCAATTAAAATACTGATGATATTCGGCAGAAGGTAAATCGCATCCTCATTCCAGCGTGCATATAAATCGGAGATCCGATCCCCGCTAATTCCACGGTTATAGAACACGAGATTCTGCTCAGCCCGTTCGTTGCTTAGCTTGCTGCCAATGATATATGCATAGCTATGTCCTAGTGTAAGTTCTGCAATTATTGGAGCCAGTAAGCCAGCGCAGGTGGAAGAGAACGCCAAAGCTGTTGATGCCGTTTTATCCCTAGATACTTTGGAGAGAATTGAAGAGCTTCTAAAGCCGGTAGCCAATTTCGCTCCAGCGAGATAATCTAAAAGAGGTTGTACCAAAAGCCACAGCAATTGGCTTAGGTACAACCTCTTTTTTCTTAAGAAATCAATTTGGATTCTTCGGCTTGTTCAGCCGCCTTTTCGATATAACGCTCCAGCGGCTTCTTGAGCGTTAGCGCCAGTAAGAGTGCTATTACACCGAATAGGATCAAATAAAGACAATCGCGAATCGCCACTTCCGGCAGAATCCCCCCTACCGCCTCCCGCATCAAACTAATCGCATAAGTAAATGGCATAAACGGATTCAACATTTGAAAGAAATGGCCTGTTGTACTGATTGGAAACGTACCGCCAGAGCTTGAGAATTGAAGCACCATAAATACGATCGCTATCCCCTTCCCAACGTTGCCGAATACGGAGACAAGCGTAAAAACAATCGTCACGAATACGATACTAATTAATACTGCAAAAAGGACAAACCACACCTTGTCCACCACATAACATTTCAGAATAAAGATATTACCAAGTACAGCCACCAACGCTTGCAGAATCCCAACCGTAAGAAACGTCAGCAGACGTCCAAAATACAATTGATACCGCTTGTACACAATTCCCTCAGTATCCACTCCCGTTCGGAGAAGTGAGATTAGGAGTGTGCCACCCACCCATAAGGAAAGTACAACATAAAAAGGAGTCATAGCCGAACCATAATTTGGAATAGGATATAACTTATTCTCTTTTAATACTACCGGATTGGCCAAAAAATCACTTTTGCTCTTAATATCCCCTCCGAGCAGCTCAGCAATCTCTCCCAGATCTACCTCATCTTTGATCTGACGGATGGTAGCTGCCGCTTTACGAATCGAATCTTCCAGTATCGGAAGATCATTTCGCACCATATCCGCTGCGATCGCCACTCCCTTATCCGCAAGGGGGAGACCTGTACGAATCAGATCAGAGATCTGGTGCACCCGTTCCTCGACAGCCGGCAGATCCTTACGGGCGAAATTTGCGGCTTGTTGTATCTTTTCTCCTGCAACAGGCAAGCTGCTCTGAATTAGTGGAAGTGTATCACGAACAAAAGTACCAAAGCTCTGTGTCTTATCTGCGACACCACTAGCTGCTGTATGTACCGCTTCACGAATAGCTGGTAAGTCCTGCTGTAGACTAGCCAAGCTTGATTGTCCGAACTCAATCGCTGCCATAGTCTCCTCAAGAAGGGTACCCAGCGCCGATAGACGATCCGGAACTTGTTCCAGGGCAGTGGCTGTAGTCTCAGCAGCAGTGGATATTTGCTCTAATGTATTTTTTATAGCAGGGATAGTTGCCGCTTCATATTCGGAAATAAGCTTCGCAATGGCTACGTTCCCTTCGCCAGATTTAAGGCCCAATTGCTTAACATTACTCGGATCAGGCTGACCCTCATTTTGTAGATCCGTCGCCAGCGAGTTTACCAAAGAAGTCTGTCTCCTCAAGGCATTGTTTACAACCTTCAAGGTGCCAATCTCAGCATTAGGTACTGTTCCTGGCGAGAATGTATTCAGTGCCGATAACAAAGAAAGCGTATGATCCATCACGTTACTTCCCGACACCAGCTGAGCGGAAACTGACTCAAGTTGCTCGCGCATCGCTTGCGGGTCAATATCTTCTCCCTGCAGCAGTTCAGTAAGCTGAACTACTGAATTCTCCGTTTTTTGCAGCAGGTATATATTTTGTTTGAGGGCGGCAGGCACCGCTTTAAATGCAGCATTACTCTTCTCTAAAAACTGTTGAAGCTCTAGAACAAAATCATTTCCAGCAGTTGCAATCTTGTCGGCCTTAGGTAGCGCAGTTAGGGCAGTGTTAACAACTTTATTTGCTTCCGTAAGACCTTCCGACGCCTTGTCTATGATTTGCTCAACTTCACCAAAATGATTATCAAGTTGAACGATTAGCTGTGCTGCTTGTTCAATTTTGGGTAGCTTATCCTGCAGCTCCCTTAAATGATCTGCAATATTGGCAATTTGAGGCCAATGTTCAGCTACTTTTTCTAAAGCCAATCCCGCCTTTTCAACCTCAGGCAGCTTATTCTCCAGCTTAGAAATGCGCGTTGCCGATGCATGAATTTGCGGCCATTGCTCCTCAATTTTCAATACACGTTGGCCTGCCGTTTCAATCTCGGGTAAACTTGCCTCTAACAGAAAAAGTCCTTTTTCTACCCTGCGTATAATAGGCAATTCAGATTGGAACTTTGTATCGATTTGCTTTAAAGCCGTAAATACCGTTTCGCTAATCGTTTCTGTAAAATTCTCACTGATCTGTGTCGTAATTGAAGAGGCACCTTTATCCGTGATTTTAGGAGCAATCGCATTTATTTTCTCATTGACGGTGTATTCAATCTCTGGTTTCACGATCCTGCCTTCAAGGATTCCTGTCATTCTTTTGGAGAAATCAGCAGGGATAACAATACTCGCATAATAATCTCCACGTTTCACACCATTGTGCGCAGCTTCTGCATCTACGATGGTCCAGCCTAAACTTTTATTATTCCGAAGACTTTCCATGACATCATTGCCGATATTGAAGCTCTTATCCTTCACAGTGGTCCCTTCATCCAAACTGGTTACAGCAATCTTAATGCCAGAGGTATTACTGTAGGGATCCCATACTGCTGCAACGTTAAACCAATCATACACAGAAGGTAAAACCACCAAAGCAGCGATCAGAAACACGGCCACAGGAACTTTAAATACGTTGCGCCATTCGTTCCTATAAATCCGTAGTATTCCACCCATTCGTTGCTCCCCCTAATCTGTATGTTTTGACCATTTTAATATGCCCGAGGAGGCAAACTTTTACTATTATTTTTAGTGGATTCATGACCGGCATCGTTTTTCAGAAATATTTTTTAAAAATTGCAACAAAACCTGCTCGTTTAACGTATTAGAAGTATATAGCCCGTTTAGGAAAAAACGTAGCGGGTAATAAGATATATACAACCTTTTTACATATCTCAAGGGGGAGATTTCTAATGTTTAAGAAAAAGTCAGCGTATGTGTTACCGGTTGTTGTTTTATTGTTTCTTTCCCTAATTACTACTGCTAGTACCGTTGGAACACGAGTGGATGCGCAAGATACTGGCAAGACTCAGCAACAGACGGTATATATCCATACTATTCAATCCGAGAATGGCAAGCTTTCNNCAGCCGATGAAATAAACTGGTATCAGGGTGCTGATGCTGACCGAGTCTTTGCTGAAAGAGACCCAGAAGGTGCAGCAGAAATTGGCGGAGCTCCAGACGGCTATTATGTTGTTAATGATGTTGATACACTGACAAACTATCCGATCGCGGATAACGCAACAGTCACCATGCAGATCTTTGATCACACTGGTAACATTGAGGACTTAGACATTCAATGGAACGAAGCTATCACCTTACAGCAATTTATCAATCAATTTAATAAAACGGATAATTTCGACCTAAGCCAGTTCCCTTATCACCTTATGATTCAGGACGGCGTAATCACTTCCATCGTGCAACAATATATACCTTAAGCAATAACACATGACATATGAAAAAGAGGGTTACCCAGCGGCCATTTACATGGCTTATGGGTAACCCTCTTTTTTTTGCAAAACGGATTATTTTTAGTGCGCATCCTTAACAGGAGCTCCAAAATTCGGCGTGCCATCTTCATTCCAATGGAAGACCTGTGCTCGAGTATGACGGTTTGGATCATATAGTGGATCGCCTGTAATTTCTTTATAATTGCGGCAGTGGTAGATAAGCACATCTTCCCCACTTTCATTGACGGTAAAGCTATTATGGCCTGGACCGAATTGTCCATTTTCTTCATTTGTTTGGAATACAGGATTTGGTAGTTTAGTCCATGAGGCTGCCTCAAGAAGATCGCTGTCTTCATCCGCTACTAATAGTCCCATGCAATAATTGAAGTCGGTAGCACTCGACGAGAAGCTGATAAAGATACGACCATTTCGTTTTAGTACTGCTGCGCCTTCGTTTACTTTGTATCCAGACAAAAAGGCTTGTAAATATTTTTAATTAAACCTTTTAATACTTTTATAAAATAAATAGTGAAAGTAACATGATTCTAATTAAAATCCATCTTATTCGNNTCATTAATTTTTAAATTAAATTAGATTAAATGCAAAAAAAGGAAAAATATCACTCTTATTTTTGGATACTTTATTTATATGCTATATTAGTTTATAATTTCATAAAACAGTATTCATTTATGACCATTTGGAAGAAGGTATTGATAAATTGATCTATATTAAAGATTTAATGGGCGGTCTTGAAATATTCAAGGCGCTTAGTTCTGAAATCAGAATCCTCATACTCGAACTTTTAGCTACCAATCAAGCACTGAATCTGAATGAAATTGCCAAGAAGCTGAATCTCAGCAATGGAGCAATCACGATGCATATTAAAAAGTTAGAAGAAAGCGGTCTCATCGAGATAAACACATCCGTAGGTAAACACGGTATTCAGAAGGTCTGCTATTTAAATAAGGATAAGCTTATTGTTGATCTTCGCAGCAAGGATGTTGATAATCTCTACGAAGTAGAAATTCAAGTAGGACATTATAGCAACTATCAGGCTTTTCCGACCTGCGGACTTGCTACCAAAGACAGCATTATCGGCGACTTCGACGAGCCCCGTTATTTCGCTGATCCTCAGCGGATTGAATCCGAGATCATTTGGATGGCTGAAGGCTTTCTCGAATATAGAATTCCAAACTATCTTAAAGCCAATCAAACGTTCCGCGAAATCCAATTCTCGATAGAGATTGGCTCTGAGGCCCCTGGATCTAACGATAACTATCCCTCCGATCTTTATTTCTACTTAAATGGAATTGAAATCGGCTACTGGACTAGTCCTGGAGATTTCGGAGACACCCGTGGAACGTTTAATCCAGACTGGTGGCCACCACATTTAAACCAATACGGTATGCTCAAACTGATCCGTATTAATAATGAAGGAAGCTTTATTGACGGTTGCCGGATTTCTGATGTGACCCTGGATGACATCCAGCTTGATTACAAGAGCGAGCTTACTTTCCGGATAGCCGTAACGGACAAGCCTGTAAACAAACGCGGGCTCACTATTTACGGCAAACATTTCGGCAACTATAGCCAGGATTTACTCGCGAGAGTACTATATGATGTACATGAAGTAGAAATTGGCGCTTCTCGTACTGCCGTTACCTTATCAGAGCAAAATAATTCCTAAACAAAAAGACCTTAGCACCAGCAATAACTGGTCTAAGGTCTTCTTTCGCTTCNNGCGAAGGTCTAATTCCCGCTGTTCTTGGAACCGTCGTAACCGCTTCAAGCGCCGCTTTTCTTGGAAGCAAGTATAAGATGGCAGCAACAGGCGTACTTGGATTTGGTCTGGCTCATATCGTATTGGGTGCCATTGATCTGTTTGAGCATCGGTAAGGATTGGAAGATGCCGGGTGGCGGAAACACTGCCCGGTTTTTTTGATTTATATAGGCATTTTTAAGGCCAATAGCGGCAACCCTATTCTCCCTCTGCTCTGCAACCGAGCTCACAAAAAGAAGGGCTGTCTCATGAGCTATTTTCATAGCTTATAGGACAGCCCCTCTTAGCATTGTTGAATATTTATTTTATAGCAATATAAAACAAACGTTCCGCATCATCATCCGCCTCTATCCATTCGAAATCGGCGTAAGTCTTCACATCACTAAATCCAGCCTTAAACAGTTCATCCTTCATCCACTGGGGATCGTAGGCACGCTGAACATGCGTCTCTTCGAAACGACGATATACATCACTCCGTCCCTCTTCGCGAGCGAAAATGGACAGATGATGTTCTATTTCGCGGCGTGGAACATCCATCTCACAAGTCCAAATATAGGACACCGACGGTTCGTCCAGAATAAAAGGCTGCTCTTCTTCATAACGGATCAGCGTGTTTGGATGATGCACATCGAACAGAAAGGTNNACAGCTTTGATATCCTCTTCTTCCAGCACATAATTCAGACAATCACAGAAAGAAATCACAGAATCCACAAGCTCTGGAAGCTCCCATTCCTTCATGTTTTGTCTAATCCACCGAACACTACCTTCGCGCAAGAAGCGCCGTCCCTGGGGATGCTCTTCCATTTTGCGCTGTGCCACTGAGAGCATATCTGAAGATAGATCGATTCCGGTCATATGATACCCTGAACCCGCCAAAGGAATAGTGATACTCCCGGTGCCGCAGCCAAGCTCAGCCACGGTTACAGGCTTACCGTATTTGCTCC
>DOJM01000208.1:0-172 GCA_003529225.1 Paenibacillus sp. | reverse complement strand
CTTTCCAAGCGCACGCTTAAAAGCTGATTTGCTAATTCCGAAACGCTGCTTAATAATATCCGGTGGTGTTGCATCCGAATAAGGCATCGCTCCACCCGGACGGGCATGCAAGAATTCCAAAATCGTGGCAGAGTCTACATCCATGCCTACTTCTTTACGGAGACCCATAGAA
>DOJM01000611.1:2496-2663 GCA_003529225.1 Paenibacillus sp. | reverse complement strand
TTAGTAGAATAAGCCTTTAATGGAAGTTTTGACCTTTTTTGCGCGGACAATAGATTATTCCCCTCTCTATGACTCAAATAAATAGTATAGTTTAAAGTTCGTCAGTTAGATGCTTTTATCCTTTGTTGTAATAACAATTAGCTATTATCTCTAGTCATAGGATGCAT
>DOJM01000611.1:0-2236 GCA_003529225.1 Paenibacillus sp. | reverse complement strand
CGTATAATATGCATCGATACTCTGGCTCTGTTTTTGCTTCTCATCTGCTACTGGCTTTGCAGTTGCCTGAGTTTCTGTGTTGCTATTATCTGCTGTCGGTTGCGGAGTGCTAGCCACTTCGTTTCCTGGTTCATCGCTTGGAGCCGGTGTACTTTCTCCCGCACCAGTTAGAACATTTGAAGTATCTTGCTCCACACCATTTGCTGGAGCCGCAGTAGGCTTGTCTCCACAGCCAGCAATCACTAGCAGAAGCAGTGTAGCGATCCCAATTGTACTCCATTTTTGTTTCATCATTAATAAACGCCTCCTCTAGATGAATACGGGCAGACAGGTACCGCAAAACCACTTCTTGCCTTTTAAAATAAAAGCAGAAAGCTGACTTTGCGGCGCTCGTCTGCCACTGGTCTGTTATTTTATACCCAAATATTCCTTAATCCCACTCACTATTGAAGCCGCAACTTTGTTTTGAAGTGCATCTGTAAAGAGCAATGCCTCATCTTTTTTGTTGCTAAGGTATCCCACTTCAAGTAATACTGCAGGCATTTTCGTTTCACGGATAACATGGAAATTCCCATAACGTACACCGCGATCGCTAAGCCCTGTAGCTTGAACAAGATATTTATGCATCACGTTCGCCAATGCTTTACTGGCTTCCCGTTGATAATACGTTTCTGATCCACTAGCTGAAGAGGAACCTGAGCTATTGGCGTGTACAGATATGAAGATATCAGCTTTTAAATTATTCGCCATAGCTGCTCTTTCTTTAAGCTCCAAGAATGTATCATTACTTCGTGTTAACACGACGTCAATATTACTTTCTTTTTTCAGCAAATCAGCTGTCTTAAGTACGATGGCCAAATTGAAATTTTTCTCGTATTTACCTGTAACACCCACTGCTCCGGAATCTTTAGCTCCATGCCCTGCATCTAATACTACTAGCTTTCTGCCGTTATTTCCTGGTTGTGTTGTAGTATCATCAGTATTTTCCGCATTTAGATCGATTACAACCAGCTTAGAATCGTCTCCAGTAACGCTAACGTTGTAATTCTTAGCATAGTTCAAATCAATTACAAAACGTACTGTATAAGGATTCGTGCTATAAAGGGAGTAACGTACTCCTGATACATCAGGATAATCTTTCACTTCCAAGCTACCGTTAAGGTCGGGATCAAGGATCTGTCCTGTACCAAAAAGGTCTGAGAAGGTGGCATTAGGTTAATCAACAACTAACCGATCCGGCCCAGTCATCACTGTCACTTTCGGTACTGAATTACCCTCCATCGCAATGCTCAAACGATTTTCACTAAAGCTCACACCATTTACCATCGTTAAATTCTTAGAAGGATCTACCGGTGGTACAACCTCAGATCCACCATTTTCAGTATTTCCACCTGAACTACCGTTATCATTTGAGGATCCTGGGGTAATAAGATACACACTCTTCTTCACGTTGTCCCACGAGACATTTAATCCAAACTGTTCACTAATGAACCGAATCGGTACAAGAGTCGTATTACTACGAAGGATTGGTGCCGTGGTAAGGGTTACTGTCTTGTCATCAACTGAGGCTATCTTTTGATTCACAACCAGTTTGATGACCTTTCCTTGCTGTTCAATCGTTACCGTCTTGCTCTTCTGATCCCAACCCACGTTATATCCAAGGCTTTCAGAGATCAACCTTAACGGCACCATGATTGTATCATTCACATTCTCAACAGGGACATTTTGCCCTGCGGTCAGCTCCTTGCCGTCCAGATAAATCTTGCTATTCCCGGCAGCAGCATGTCCGTTCTCAGGCAAAACAAATACTAAGAGCAACAAAAACAACATCAAACTGAATTTCTTCATTCTTCACCTCTAAATCTAGTATTCGCCTGTGAATGGCGATCGTGATGGCCTGTCTACGTTAACCTCAGACCTCTATTAGACGCTAATAATCTATAAAGGTTGCGAATATATTCCATAAAAATTGAGAAATCTCACCAACTTCAAGCATTAAAGTCCTAGATATTCCTTAATACCGGCTACAATTTCCCTCGCTAATTTGTCTTGAAGCTGCTCACTATACATCCCTGATTCATTCCCTGAATTAGTAAGATACCCCACTTCTAGAAGTACTGCCGGCATACTGGTTTCTCTTGTAACATGCAGACTTTTCGTTCTTACTCCGTTGTCCTTGAATCCAGTACCTGCTATCAGATATTTGTGCATGATCTGAGCAAGCGGCAGACTCCCA